>JBPCXK010000330.1:0-8624 GCA_051008635.1 Gammaproteobacteria bacterium | reverse complement strand
GGACTGGCGCGCAAACTTGCGCGCGGCGTTTCAATCCTCACCCGCTCCGAAAAGCGGGTGACGCCATGAGGGACTGGCGCGCAAACTTGCGCGCGGCGTTTCAATCCTCACCCGCTCCGAAAAGCGGGTGACGCCAACGGCTCTGCTCACGTCGCTGACATCACTGACGTTTCAATCCTCACCCGCTCCGAAAAGCGGGTGACGCAGGATCGCTGCAACTTCATGATACCTATGCGCAATTGCAGCGCAATCCGCGATCTCTGTCTCGGCACGTTGATCGGAGCCAATAATTTTGGCCACATGTGCATTTTCACTTTGTAAAAGAGCAGGTTATGTGTTTCGCGAACCTCGCGGGAGATTCGACACCACTTCAGGTTCGCGCTACCTATACAATCAGCGGACCATCGAAATCCACTGACCTAAAACACCCAAACTCCTTAACGTGTTGGCTGAGCGGTTCCGTCAAGCGATAGAAGCGAAGATTATCCTTCTGTTGATCGATTTCCTGCACCAGGCGCTGCTCCAGGACTTTATGAGTCGCAGCGTTCACCCTGCATTCAAATACTGATTTCTGCACGCGCTGCCCATAATCCTGGCAAATCTTTGCAACACGCCGAAGCCGGCGTCGCCCCTCACGCGTTTCGGTCGACACGTCGTAAGCCACCAGAATCAGCACACTGACGCATCACTTGTGCAGGTACGGCACATAGACTTGCACGTCACCTCGAAGGTAGCTCGCCAGCAAACGAGACTGCAAATGAGGCAGAAGCCCCACCAGCACATGTTGATCCAGTACTGGATGCTTCAACTGCTCCCGCTTGCGTTCTTGATACGCTGTTACAACTGTTTTACGTCCTGAGTCATTCAGCAGCACACTACCGCCCTCGCGTTCTTCGAAGTCTCTGGTTTGCAATTGCCCACGGTTGATCAGCGTTAATGCCAGACGGTCTGCCAGGATGGCGCGAAATTCTTCCATCAAATCGAGTGCCAGCGCCATGCGACCCGGTCGCACTGCGTGCAGAAATCCGAGTTGAGGGTCCAACCCTACCGATTCCAGCGCTGAGCGGCAATCGTTGAGTAAAATCGCATAGAGAAATGACAGCACCGCATTAACCCGATCACGTGGTGGGCGCCTGTTGCGATTGTCAAACGAGTAGCTGTCGCGCACCTTTGCCCCTATGAGATACTGAAACGCTCGAAAGTAAAGCCGGGCGGAATCACCCTCCGCGCCGCGCAACGAATCCAGCTCCCGCGCGAGCGGCAGTTTGCGCACGTGCCCCGCAATGAGTCTGGCATTGCTTACCAAGACTTTCTTTTCTTCATCCGAACTGTTTTCTCTTGCACCGCGCATCAAGACATTGCGGGAGTTACGCAATTTTCCCGCGAGAAACGAGCGCGAAAGCTCAAGCGTAATTTCGGCATTGTCAGCTACTCGGTATTGCGCCTGTCTCAACAGAACATTGCCGTTTACCGGCCCCTCGACACGGGCCTTGAACCGCCCTGCGCGATCCAGCCATGCGATGCTTCGGCCATCGTCCGCACACCGCGCCATCAGCGCCGGACTCATACCTACTTCTCCCACACACACAATCGCGCCCAAGTGATGGAGTGGCACTTGCAAACGTTTTTCCTTTTCTATCATCACGCTCAGAGTTTCCCCTTCGAGTCTGAGATAGCTCTCTGGCGTGGTTGCATAGAGGGTGTTTAGCAGTACAGTCATGACACATCGTCATCGATTTCGAACAATGCTATCCTCTGAGCGCGTAGTGCGCGCTCGGCTTTACTCAATTCTGGTTGGCAGATTTGACGCAACGAGCATTCGGGACAACGTTGTGTTTGTTTCGTTGGTGCGGGCCGCGATTGCCGGTTGATGAGCGCATGCACTGCTTCGGTCGCGCGGATCACCTCTTCTCGCAGAGCGGAGTCTATCGCGACTTCCCGCCGGCGGCGCGAGCGCTGATGGAAGATGGCGCCCTCCTCGATGCTGATACCGAGCATCTCTTCCAGACACACCGCCTGGGCGGCGAGCTGCAAGTCATCGTTGATCCACTTGCGGCGCTTGCCGTGTTTGTACTCGATGGGGTAGACGCGATCGCCAGCGTGAAACTCCACGACATCACAGCGCCCGGAAAGTTTAAGGCGGTCCGACCAAACGGGCAACCCATATTCAACACGCACGCCAGCCATAGTTTGATGCTTTTGCTCATCCACACGTGAATGCTCATACGACCCCTGAACCGTATGCACGTTCTCGACGAACTCTCCTTCAACGTGAATTAAGTAGCATCGTCGCGGGCAATACGCATATTGATTGAGCGCCGAGATCGGCACAAATTGCGATTCATTGCTCAGAGTCACAAGCGCCGTCCTGGCCCGGCGGGCTAGTGCGCCGTTAGCTCCACACCAGGGGGCAAGCGGCCCTCGTGAACAGTGACCTCGTAGTCGGAAAAGGACCTGGGAGCCGCATCGCTGCTGCGCTGCTTAATGTGCATCACTGCCTTCCTCGACTCATCGCTCGCTCCTGCGCCGTTGGATCGCTCTACGACGAAATCGAGCAGTTTGTGCGCAGGCGCACAACCGAGCATAGCCTGGCGTTTGCGCTGCTCGGGGTCACTGTCGGTACCGACATGTTTGAACACATACAATCCACGACAGGACATCACGCCTTTGCTGGCGGAGCGATCATGATCGTACATGTTCTGCAGCGCTTCCCACAGTAGCGCGAGGTCGTCTTCCGAGAAGCCAGTCTGTTCAGACAAATTCGCGCTGACAAATCCTTTGGCTACGTAGAGGCCATAGGGGATGAGATTTTTTCGCCCCATCGTTCGTAGTTTGTCTTCGGGCTGTTCCGCCTCCCACTTCTCGTAGTCTGCTGTTGATTTCGCCCCTTTGATGTTTTCAGCTACCGCCATGCGGGTGATTGAAATATCCAAGGGTAATATCGGGCCAACCGATCGGGCAAAAGCGAACTGCACCGGACCTCGAACCTGTCCAGCATTTGGGCCGGTGCTCATAACTGCCCCAAAGGTCCGCACATCATAAAACTGCCTGCAGACCCACTCGCGAGCTGCCTCTACCTTATCCTTGGTAGCGTCCTTTTCAGGAACGCCGCCAGTCTTCTCGTGCGCGAGGGTTATTGGGCGATTCAGATTGGTTGCATGCTCGATGAAGATCGCATGCGGTGACTTGTTCCCTTTCGCGGCCTGCACGTAATTGCGCACTCTGCGCTTGAGCGCAACATCTGAAACCAAACCATGCATGTCCTCAGGATCGATGCGCGGCGCGTTACCTCCATCTGGGTCGCCGTTTGGATTGCCATTCTCCACATCGAACAAGAACAGAAATTCGTAGCGATTGCTTATAGTCATGTCACTTCTCCCGGTCTTAGTTGTTCATCGGGCTGCTCGTCTTTGTCCTTCCTCGCCAGAAGAGCGGCAAGCTGCTGATAGTAGCCGAGCGCAAACAGGCTCTGCTCTCGCAAGTCCAGCGTGGTGGGAATCTCATCCCGAATACGTGTCATGATTTCGGCGATATGACCTTCGAACCAACGCGGCAGCCCTCCTTCGAGTTTCCCAAGGTGATTCTTCGCGTTGCTCATCAAGCGACCGAGTGTCAATGCGGGTGCCTGACTTGCGGCTGTGTAGTAACGCTGCACAACGCCCGCACCGACGGGTCCCAGCGCGGCATACTGCAAGCGAGCAAGTACAGCAAGCAGTCGACCGCACTGATAAGCAGGGGAAGGGTGTTCGGGATTCAGATACGCTTGCATGATCTCGTCTCCATGGTTTCTTCGATGCCACGCCTTGATGAGCCCCATCCGTGCGTGGTTCGCGGGTGCATCCAGAACCACGTCTACACGACAGCGCAACAGGGCTTTGGCGTGGGCCGCATAAGGAATTGGGCTGGCGGTGACGGCCGATTTCCAAAGCTGGGTAATACTTGGGGCTGACGCGTTTTCGATGGCGCGTTCCAGACCACCTACGACTGCCAGGAATTTGGGCAACGGAGCCAGACCCTTGCCATCCCGTGCAACGATATCCAGATCCGAAAACCACTGATCCACATGTTCAACCAGCTCGGTAAACTGGCCTTCCATCCAGTCCCTGATCATCACGCGACCCGAAGCACCGGACATCGTCATCGCACAATAGTTATTCCCGGCTAGATCCTGCCTTTCTCCGCTCCTGATCGAGTTCAAGAGTTTCCGCGGTAGTGTTTCGACGCCAGGCTTTCGCGCGTCTGATTCTCCCGCGGAAAGAAACGCGAAGAGATCGTCTGGTTCCGATATGGAATGCGTGAACCAGTAGGTTACCAACGCGTCACCGAACTTGATTCCATGTTCTTTGACAAGCCGATTGAGAGTCTCGACGTACTGCGTTGCGGCATCCTCGCTAACGGCGGCGTTGGCCGATTTCTCCAATCCGTATGACTGAAACGCGTCTTTGTCGAACCCGATTATGACGTCACCAGTCCCGAGGCCACCGACACCCGCGAGCCCCGTTACCTTCGGATGCGTGGCGACAGGAACAACACTCTCACCTGTCAGTAGGCAGCGCATGGTGTCGTTGCGGCTTTCGGCTCGCAGCCCCGCACGAAAAGCACGCCACCAGTCATGCCATTGCTCGCTCTCCAGTGGAAACGACCCATCAACCCAGAGTGTGGTCGTGTCGGTCGGCTTCGGTTTTGGCGATGACGTCTTCGACAGCTCGGTTCGAATCGCCTCGAGTTCGTCTTCGCTGCGTAGAACGCGGGCGGCACAAGCGAGCGGCGGCACGTCCTTGCTCGCCCGCTCCAGAAGCTCGACGAAATATTCGTGTTTGGCCCGAGCCTTCTCCACCTCTCTCTGGCTTGCCCTATCTTTGACGTACAGTGCGACGGTCTGCAGGCTCTCCACGAGAAACTGGCTACGTGTTTTACCTCCCGCGATCAATTCGTTCTGGGCCAGATGCGGACAGAGGTCGAAGTCTCTCGGCTGCTTGCCGTCAACTAACGGCAGGATTCCGGTAAAATGCCCCTGATCGTCACAGGAGACGGCCCACTTAGCGGATTTCCGCGCGAATCCGGGCTCCGATTTCAGACCAACGGAGTCGGCGTAACTGACAACTCTATGAAGCATGGGCTCCCTCCGGTTTGCGTACATCGTCGCTGTTGTACGGCGGGATGTTCAGGACGCCCCTCTGCACGAACGCGTGAAACACACTGATAGCGGCATTGGCATTCGCGTCATTCTGACGGGAAAGATCAAAGACGTCGTAAAGCATCCATCCGAGGTCCAGGTCAAAAGGAATAGGTGCGATTGCGTGACCGCTATCGTTCATCAGTTCGAACCAGGCGGGAAACTCGCGACAGCCCAGGTACGGTTGGTAGAAACACTTTCCGTTGCTGGCCCGTCGTTCAAACTGGGAGTCGAACGCCGTCATATCTTGCTCCGGCCGCCGCGACTCCATGTGCGCATAGATTCGGTAATGCACGTCTTTCAGGGCCATTGTCTGACGTTGCGTGCGACCTTTCTGGTCACTGCCACCAAAAAGCTCCTTAGTCCCATCGGCCCATAGTGGCTCAGCCGGCTTCGAGCCCTGCATCCATTGCGAAATGGTCCTCTCTGACGGCGCCTTGTCTTTGACCTCATTGCGACGGAGCGCGATGTAACGAGGCGGTTTGAGCAGCTCGATCTTCTCTATCTGCCAGAAAAAGTCGTAGGCAGGCTTAAAGTAGATGGCATCGAAAATGCCGCGCGCAGCAGAGGGTGTGATTATTGGGTAGCTGTAACGTTCGACTTTCATCTCGGGCCGCGTGAAGCAAGCGAGATCGCCCCAAATTTCAAGACAATGGTTTTTGCTATTCATAGATAAATAAATCTAAAAGAACTAATATGTTTCAATCGACCCCAGCTAATGAATGGGGGAGCCAAATAGTAGCATCGCGCTATTTTGATCATGCGATCCAAAGATTTAGGTGGTCCGGCGGAATGAGTCCAATAACGGGGTGGTAGTGTTCATCCCGGACATAAACAAACCAATCATTCCGATCTGACTTCCCGCCGCGGAAATGAACGACAGGTATCAGGGAATCCCAAATTGGTTGCTCGGGTTTCGGCCGAAACAGGCTGACCGTCAAACCCCGGGCTCGCCTGATCCAGCGGCCGCTTAGCCCCCGCTTGCCCGCGTCCTCCGCCAGCGCCTCGTAGAGTTTCCGCTCAACGTTGTAGGGAACCAAAACGTTGATCGCATCCTGCTTGATAAGCCGGTATTGGCGCGCTACTTCCGGAAAGTCAATATCACTAACAGCCTGCCGAATGTCTTTCGCCTGATTATCCGGATTATTCAGTGCGTAGAGCGTCTCGTAGTATCGCCTGATCAACGAGCTGTCATACAAATCGAAGTTGTCCACACCCACAGTCCGCAGCAGATATTCCGTGGTTTTCGTGGCTTGCAAGTATCCGGGCATGGGCGGATAAGGATTCTCGGTCGGCACAAAAACGTGCATGTCTCCATGACTGCGCCGCCCTTCGCGGTTACACCTCCCCCCGGCTTGAATGATGGAATCCAGTGGTCCGATGGCTCGCCACACATGCGGGAAATCGATATCGACGCCGGCTTCTACGCATTGCGTCGCTACAAGGTGACATCGCTCTCCCGCGGTCAGCTTTTTCCGGACCTCATCGAGAACTGCCTCACGATGCAGCGGACAGAGGTTAGTCGACAAGTGGTGAACGCCTTGCACGCCGCTGTCATCTAATGTTTCCCACAACGTGCGCGCATGTTTCTTCAGGTTGACGATACACAACGCCAGGGGCACTTCAGCGAGCTGTTCGGCGAGCTCGCTCCAGTCGAGGGAATCGCCCTCCTTGGGCCAGTGATACCGCACTCGTCGCAATCGCTCGGTCATCTGCCGTGAAGATGCCACGATTTCTCTCGGGCGCCATCCGAGCGTATTCTGTCTCTTGACCGCGTCATCAAGATGTTCAAACGCGGGCTGCGTTGCCGTCGAGAATACGATGCTGCTGTGCCAGGCCTCTGCCAGATGCGAGAGGGCAGCCAGAGTTGGCACCGCAAGGTTGGTGGGGAGCGTCTGAACTTCGTCGAATAGAATCACCGATTTCGCCAATCTATGCAGCTTCCGACAGGTCGAGGGCCGATTCGAGAAAAGAGACTCCAGCAGTTGGACACTCGTTGTCACGATGATCGGTGCGTCCCAGTTCTCTGCCAGTAAACGCCGACGTCGCTCGAACTCCTCCACTGCGTCATCCCTTACGTACTCGTCACCCAGTCCCGCCATACTGTGATGTTCGAGGATGTAGTGATCTCCCATTCGGGACGCGAATATATTCCTGTAGATATTCGCTGTCTGTTCAATAATGGTCAGATACGGAATGACCATGACAATGCGCGTAAAACCGTGGGCAGCTGCGTGCTTCAGTGCGAACGCCAACATGCTGAGTGTCTTGCCGCTGCCCGTGGGCGCTGTGAGTGTGAACAGGCCGGAAGGCTGTTCCGCCTGCGCCAGGGACGATACGAGCAATTCGCGTCTTACCTGATTTACCGGCGCCGTCGAGTCACTGCGTGCCGCAAGCTGCTCGATATCACGCAGCAACATCTGCAGAGCGACTTCAGCCTGCAGAGCAAGGCCGGAGTCGCGATACACCTTGCCCTGCTCGTTACGTTGAAAGTGAGCCTCGGTATCTAGAAAGTCGGCGTCTACGAGCGCCGAAAAGAGTCGGCGAATATCCAGCATGTCGCCGATGTCTTCAGGCATTTTTTTGAGCAAAGCCTCGCTCGGTCTCTCGAC
This sequence comes from Gammaproteobacteria bacterium, assembly GCA_051008635.1. Classification (GTDB taxonomy): domain Bacteria; phylum Pseudomonadota; class Gammaproteobacteria; order JBPCXK01; family JBPCXK01; genus JBPCXK01. The sequence goes on along the minus strand of JBPCXK010000330.1, from coordinate 836 downwards.
CTCCAGCTCGTCGGCCCAAAGGCGTTGAAGCAAGCGGTCCGGATCGTCGTCACTCAAGCGGAGATTGAGTGGATGCCGTGTCCTGAGTTGGTCCGGGCGTATGTTATTCTTGAGTCCTTGGTAGGACTGTATCCCGATATGGTGCCCCTGAATGGCAAACGCCGCGGCCAGGGCCTTGTACCTTGAAATTGCGACGAACGCCCCCTGCGACCAGTGATCGAGTCCGCTGACCTGTTGCGGGTTCCTGAGCCGCTGCTGAAACAGATCGCCATATTTCCCCAAGTCGTGCAGAAGCCCGGCAAGATACGCTTCTTCCGCGTACGCGCACGTAGCCAGACTTGCCTTAGCCATCGCCGCGACAGAATGTAGATGGGTGGCAAGTGGGTGCCATCTGTCTACCCGGTGGGCGCGACTATGGGCGAAGAACTGACTCTTGGCCGTCGAAGAAGATATTTCGGGGACCCGCATCCGAGCTATACGTCAGTATAGTTTACAAACAGAAAATATCCAGGCAACGATATCGACGTGACAGAACTCCGTGGAGAACTATTGCGCGCGGCGCGGCATCGGTCCGATCGAGAACTGGAACCTCGACGCACTGCGGCGAACCGTCGCACAGCTTGCCTGTGATGCGCGTGCGGCTCCGGCTACCGACCAGGGATAGCCCATGAAGCAGGGGACAGCGCCTAACGCGACTTCGGGATCTGCTTGTGGGGATCGACAAAGGGATAGCGCACGACACCGGCCTCGCGAGCGGCCTCTTCTGTGCGTACCCGCACCGCGGCGCCGAGCGAAGTATGGCCAACTCGCAGCATCGCGAGCGCAATGTTCTGATC
>JBPCXK010000329.1:0-5096 GCA_051008635.1 Gammaproteobacteria bacterium | reverse complement strand
CAGGCTGACACCACAATGGCCGTTGATCAGATGCTCGCTTTTGAGGCGATTGCAAAAACCTTGGCCGGGTAACTCTGGGTTTAAGCGGTGAATAACACGACGTCAGAGTAAAAACTCTCAGGGCCCCCAGGGAGACAATCGATACCTGACTCAATAGAGATTTTTACTCTGATCCCAAATTTTCCGAAGAATACTGGTGAAAAACAAGACTCCGGCGAGCGTAGCTTGCACCCGCCTGGTAGTTCCACGTCCTGAATGACCGCTTCCACCTCTTCATCCTATGAATTGAATGGCTGGTGATGGTTAGCGTTATTGGACGCCCGCTCGTGGCAGAGCGTTGCCGACCTGACGCCAGTGGGGCGGGTGTCCAATAACGTCCAGGGGAGGAAACCGCGGGGGTGTGAGGCTATGGGGATTCTTGGCAGGGTGTTTGTGTGATTCTACGTTTTAAGCAGGCATCGTCAAGACGTCGGTAGACAGATTTCTTAATGGAGTTCGTATTCTTTGAGTCTATCACGTCGTCAAATTGCCGATTTCGTCGTCCATTTTGCAGTGGGCGCAATAGGAGGCCGCCAACAGGCTTGTGTTGGTGAGGTCCCGCGTTGTGGAGATAAGTATTCAAGGCGGCGCTCGGCTGTTGGGGTACAGGGTCTCGATCACGCGTAAGGGTTCACCACACGTTCGGCACACATAAGTAGGCACCTTTGCGGTGTCGGGTTCAATCGGCGGTGCTTCACGCACATCGAGCGCTTGCCGAAGTTGTGCCAGACGCTGCTGCCGGACAGGGCTGGCGAGTAGCCCGTAATGTCGGATGCGATGGAAGCCTTTGGGTAATACGTGGATCAAGAAGCGCCGGATGAACTCATCGGTTGACAGCGTCATCGGTTTGTAACGAATGCATCGCTTGCTGCGGTAGTCCTTCCACTGGAAGGTCACACCGCGGTTGTCGTGCGCGATCAGCCGATGGTTTGAGATGGCCACGCGATGGGTGTAGCGAGACAGGTAGGTCAGCACGGCCTCGGGTCCCGCGAAGGGGCGTTTGGCGTAGACGAACCAGTTCGTCTTTAGCGTGGGCGCGAGGTGTTGCGCCAAGGCGTGCGGTGCGTCGAGCGCCGCCAGATCCCCGAAGAACTGGAGCTTGCCGTCGCGGTGGGCGGCGTGAAGCTGTTCCAGGAACCGACGCTGGAACAGGCGTGACAACACACGCACCGGCAGGAAGAACCCACGCTTGCAGGGCTTCCAGTGACCGTTTGGGTCCAGCCCACCGCCGGGCACCACGCAGTGCACGTGCGGATGATGCGTGAGTGCCGAGCCCCAGGTATGCAGTATCGACGTGAAGCCGATCCTGGCGCCCAGGTGTTTGGGGTCGGCCGCGATAGTCATCAGCGTTTCCGCGGAAACCTTGAGCAACAGACCATAAATCACTGCTTTGTTCTGGTAGGCGATAGCCGCGATCTCGGCAGGTAGCGTAAAGACCACGTGGTAGTACTCGATCGGGAGCAACTCGGCTTGGCGATCCGCCAGCCAGCGCTCCGCCTTGCTGCCACAGCACTTCGGACAGTGCCGATTACGGCAGGTAATGGTGAGCTCACCATTACGTGCCTTATGGGAAGTGATTCGTAATGGGGAGTAGACGCCGGTTCGAGCGTGACTCAACGAGCGCGGGCGTGGTCTTGCTCCCCATAAGATCTATCTCTCAATAAGGCGAGCAGCTTGTCCGGCGGTCGGTAAACTCCCTTTCGCAGGTGCGGGGGAACGATAGCGTTGACCGCTTCCAGTTTCTCGCTAGGATCGGCTCGAGTGTAGATTTCTGTTGTCGCCAAATTGGCGTGGCCCAACCACAATGAGACCTTGCGGATGTCTTGTGTCGCTTGTAGCACAATCATCGCGCAGGTATGCCTCAACACATGCGGCGCAATCTGTTTGCTCGACAAAGAGGAACAATGGCACCGTGCCGTTTCAACATGCCGCTTGAGCACATAGGCGAACCCCCATCGGGTCATCGTTTCGCCGCGGGCGTTGACGAACACCTCTGGTACTGCAACTGGTCCACGGATGGCCAACCAGGCGCGCAGCGCCGTAGCGGTGACTTTCCATAGCGGTATCGCCCGTTCCCGACGACCTTTACCACGGACACGGATGCTCATCGAGGGTAACGCTACATCGTCGATCTGCAATCCAACCAACTCCGATACGCGTAGACCGGCACAAACGGCGACGTGCAGCATGGCACGATCACGGATCCCATGCCGCGTTGCGGGATCGGGAGCATCGAGCAGTGCCTGAACTTCCTTCTGGTTCAGGTAAGGTACCAGGCGCGAGTCGGACTTCTTGAACGGTATTGCGAGGACCCGTCGGATTTGCTCGAGTGCGGCTGGGTGGCGATACTCCAGAAAGCGGAAGAACGATCTGATGGCCGCCAACCGAACATTGCGCGTATCTGGCGAGTTTCGGCGCGCCTGCTCGAGATATTCGAGAAACGCACCGATCAGGGTGGCGTCGAGTTGCTCAAGTATTAGCTCCGAAGGTGATACCTTGAGTGCCTTGGCAGCAAACTCGAACAGCAACTGGAAGCTGTAAGCATACGAATCGCAGGTATGCGGGCTAGCACCGCGCTGACGAGCAAGATGCTCACGCAGGAATGTCTCGATATCGGGTGCGATGGGTGTCATGACTGCGTCTCCTCATAGAAAGTCTCACAAGCCGTGGAGATGCCACGCAGAAGCTCCGACGTTGCCTCGAGGTACCAATACGTGTCGTTGATGTTGGCGTGTCCCAAGTAGGTGGACAGCGCCAACATATGCTGACTTGTTGAGCCAACTCCTTGCGGAGATGCTTGTAGCGCGCGCACGGCAAATCGGTGGCGCAGGTCATGCAGCCGGGGACGATTCGCGCCCGGTGCGGGCCAAAGCTTGGCCGTCCTCAACAGCTTTTGAAATGTGCAATACACCGCGCCGTAAGGGAGCGACCGATCCGCATCGGTAATGAATACGGAGTCATTAGTTGCATCCCAGCGGCAACGACGCCGCAGGTATCGCTCCAGTCCCAGCACAGCGGTATCGTGAAGTGGGACCAGGCGAGACTTGCGGAACTTGCTTTTGCAGATCACCAACCCTTCAGTCGAGAGATCAGAAAGCCGCAGATTTAACGCTTCGGAGATGCGCAGCCCAGTCACTGAGAGCAGGGCAATTAAAGTCGCATACGTGTGCGGGCGTAGCGCGCCCGGCGGCCCCAGCTGTAAGGCTGCCTTTATGAGGCGCTCTAGCTCCGCGCCTGAGTAGATATACGGCAACCGGCGCGTTTTGTGGCAGGCAAAGTGCGCCGCCGGAGGCAGTTCGTGCCTCTCATCTTCGAGACGAACAAAACGGGCAAACCGGCAAACGGACTTGAGCCGGGCGTCACGCTGCGCCACGGATCTGCTCTGACTGGCCCATTGGATCGCCGTTGCGCTGCGGACACGGCTTTCGCCCCGCTCGGCTGCAAAGCGAGCATAGCTGCGCAGCAGATAGTCGACGTTCTTCAGTTCAAAGCCGCCGGCGCGACGCACGGCGAGATAGGCTTCAATGGCTTGTATCATCGCAGCACCTCCGGCCATGGTTGAGCGATCTGTCGAAGCAACGCAACATCAACCTTCGCGTAGTACGCGCTGGTATCGACACTGCGATGGCGTAGAACCGAACCGATCTGCTCGAGCGAAACGCCTTGGCGTAACATCTCGGTCGCTGCCGTATGGCGAAGCAAATGGGCTCCTTTAGCGGGTGCCTGTACACCGGCTCGTGCCAGAGCGTGCTTCACCACCGACGACACACCGTCGCCCGAGGCGAACGGCCCGTGGGGTGCGATACTGCTAACGAACAGCTTGTCGCTCCTAGCAACCTCAGGTCGACACTCGAGATAGCGAAGTAGCGCATCACCGACATCCTGAGGGAGCGGCAAGCGAACTTCATAACGTCCTTTGCCCGAGACCCGTACGGAGGCGTTGTCCCACTCCAGATCGGCAATACGCATACCGGCGACATCGCCGGCTCGAAGCCCGAGGCGCAGCAGTAACAGTATAATTGCGCGATCGCGAATGCGTCCCGGTGAATCCCCTTCACAGGCGGCGAGTAATCGCTCGACTTGCGCAGAGGTGAGATACCGCGGCAGGCTCGCCAAACGCCAATGCGCTAACGTCGGTACCGCCCGATCGAGGTCCGCTCGACAATAGCCCTGGGCAATGAGATAACGCAAGAACGCCCGCACGGCCGTCACCTGCTTCTCGATCGTGCCGGTGCCGCAGCGACCGGCGCGGCCGAGAAAAAACTCGCGCACCTGTTGGGAATCCCATCGATGAGGATCATGACCGAGCGCCTTGAGCAGATCGCTCGCGCCGCGGCAGTACTGTTTACGGGTCGACTGTGCAGCCCCTCGATGGACTTCAAGCCAGTGGCGAAAACCTGCGATGAACATCGGTTCGTCAGGCTCAGCGGTGGACGCTGAGTTGCTTCGGCAGACGCCGCGTTGCACCAAGTACTGGCGAAAGCGCTTTACACCGAAGTAAGTGTGGTGGTTGACCCTTCCTCCATTCGAATCAGGACAACAACACGTCGGTAAATGATGACGAAAAACCTCCGGCGTCGTGGCATCCATATCGATGAAGGTCTCGCTCCGACTGGACAGGAAATGTCCAAGATGGGCAGCAGCCCGTAGATAACGCACGGCACTCGCTGGGGAATAACCGTTCTCCTTGAGTATGGCGGCAAAGCCGTCTATGTAAGGCGCACTGGGACCTGTGCGCAAACGCTTTAGGGTTTTGGGTGCAACAAAATACGTCTCCAACATGATGGCCTCCTAGTATTGATCACTAATGGAGCAGGCCATATTAGCGACGTCGGCAATGAATTTTATGGGGAGTGGAAACGCAGAGGATTGATAACAGAATCGCGGAAAAGCGAGCGTTGGTCAGCAGCTTGTTCAGAGGCACTCTCCATTAAAAATCACTTCCCATAAGGCAGGAATTGTAGGCAATCCGATCCGCGTCGCAGTGATCGCAGTGCAATACGTGGCCGCCGAGCGACTCACTGCGACAGCGTTCGATGGCAGACATCACCTGTAAC
>JBPCXK010000328.1:0-6133 GCA_051008635.1 Gammaproteobacteria bacterium | reverse complement strand
ACCGCGGCCTGCCCATGGCGGGTGTGCCGTTCAATGACAAGCGCGGCGTATTCCCGACAGACCACGGTCGCGTCACCGAGGGCGACACGGCAGTACCCGGGCTCTACGCCGCTGGGTGGATCAAGCGCGGCCCCACCGGGATTATCGGCACCAACCGCGCGGATGCGGTTTCGACCGTCAAATCGCTTCTGGAAGACCTTGACGGGCTCGATAGCGGCGCAGTTAAACCCAGCTCCGACGGTTTGCTTGCCACGCTGGCGGAGAAAGGCGTGCGGGTTGTCAGCTACGACGATTGGAAAAAAATCGACGCCGCCGAGGTTGCGCGCGGCGCGTCGTATGGCAAGCCGCGGGAGAAGTTTGTCGATCTCGAGGGCATGTTGGAGGCAGTGGAGACATAGTGACTATTTTGTGGGAGCGGGCTTCAGGGGTGTCGCAAAAGTCCACGACGGCACCCGTAGGTTGGTGCTGAGCGCAGCGAAGCCCAACGGACACGCCCTGAGATACCACACTGCAAGTTGGGCTTCGCTGTCGCTCAGCGCCGACATACGGGTGCCGTCGTGGACTTTTGCGACCCCCCATCAGCCGCGCAGGGGCGCCTGCAAAGCCGTTTCGCGACTCCCTCCGAGTCGCTTCCACAACAAGCGCGCACAAATCCGATAACATGAGATCGATTGAACTCACGCAAGACTATTGTTGCCACCAATGCCCCAAACCATGCTCCTCATCCCCGGCCGGTCCAAAAAGCAGGGTACGTCGCTCAACGAATCCAAGTTCGGCGAGGAGTATCTGCAAATCACATCCACGGTGGAAATCAACACGGACGACATGAAGCGCCTGGGTGTGACGGAGGGTGATAGCGTGAAGCTGAGCAACGCCGAAGGCGAAACCATCGTGCAGTGCAGGGAGCGCGATCCCGAGGATTTGCCCACCGGGATGTTGTTCATGGCTTATGGCCCGTCGTCGAGTCTGCTCATGGGCAGCGACACCGCGGGCAGCGGTATGCCGCTTTCGAAGATGCTGGAGGTTCAGGTCGAGGCCGTGAAATAATGAGGCAACTGCGTAAATCCCGCGAGGCTCCGCGATGAGCGAGAACACCAAACTTGTCGAACACGCCACCTGCACGTTCTGCGGCTGCGTGTGTGACGACATGGATCTGACCGTGGACATGGATGAGAAGCGTATCACCAAGGCCAAAAACGCCTGCGTGCTCGGCCGCGCGTGGTTTGCCAAACACACCATCGGCGATCACCCGGCTGCAATGGTGAACGGCGAGGAGACGAGCATCGATGATGCCGTGGAAGAGGCGGCGCAGATACTCGCCAACGCGCGTTTCCCGATCGTATACGGCCTGAGCGACACGACGTGCGAGGCTCAGCGTCAGGCCGTGGCGATCGCGGACATGATTCGCGGCAATATCGACACTACGACATCTGTTTGCCACGGCCCGTCCGGTATCGCGTTTCAGGGCGTTGGCGAGAGCACGGCCTCGCTCGGCGAGGTCAAAAACCGCGCCGACCTGGTTATTTATTGGGGCGGGAATCCTGCTGAATCGCACCCGCGCCATTTCACGCGCTACGCGGTCACGCCGAAGGGCATGCACATTCCGAACGGCAAGAAAGACCGCACTGTCGTGCTCATCGACGTGCGCAAAACGCCTACCAGGCCGGTCGCGAATATCGCGCTGCGCGTGAAACCGGGTCGGGATTTCGAGCTGGCGTGGGCGCTGCGCGCGCTGGTAAAGGGGCGCAAGGTGCCGGACTCGATCGAGGAGACCACCGGTATAGCGCTGTCAGACATAAAAGATCTCGCCGACAGAATGAAGAGCTGTCGCTACGGTGTGCTGTTCTTCGGCATGGGCCTGACCATGACACGCGGTCGTCACTTCAACTCCGGCGCGGTGCTGGCGCTGGCGACGGACCTCAACGAATTCACGCATTTCGTCGCCAAGCCGGTGCGCGGACATGGCAACGTCACGGGTGCGGACAACGTCGTGTCGTGGCAAACGGGCTTTCCGTTCGGCGTCAACTTCAGTCTCGGCTATCCGCGTTTCAACCCGGGTGAGTACACGACGGTCGACACGCTTGCGCGCGGGGAGGCGGACGCGGCGTTGATTATCGCCAGCGACCCGGCGTCGAATTTCCCGCATGCCGCCATCGAGCATCTACGCAAGATCCCGACCGTGGTGCTCGACGCCAAACCCACGCAGACGAGCCAGCTTGCCAAAGTCGCGTTCGCGACCTCGACCTACGGCATCAACACCGGCGGAACGGTGTATCGCATGGATGACGTGCCCATTACACTGCGTCCCGCGTTTGAATCACCGTATCCGGACGACGAGAAGGTGTTGACTGCAATCCGGGATCGGGTTCAAAAATTGCTTGAAGAAAGGTATCGTGGCCTGAAAAAGGCGTCCTGACGTGACGTAGTGCGCTCTGTGCCGGCCCCCCGCGGGCGTGGCGGACGGTGCGCTCGCAGTCCACACGTACAACTAAAAGACAGGCAAGGCTGCATTCTCCATGTTGCGTATTGTCAATGGCCGGGTCCATGACCCGATCAACGGGATTGATGGTGAAGTAAGGGAAATATGCATCCAGGATGGACGCATCGCCGATACCGTCGCGACTGATGCAAGGCGCATCGACGCGCAGGGCATGGTGGTCATGCCGGGCGGGGTCGACATCCACTGCCATATCGCGGGGCCCAAGGTCAACATGGCCCGCAAAATGCAGCCTGAGGACAAGCGGCTCGACGTGCATCCCGGCACCCTGCACACACGCTCCGGCACCGGCGGCACCGTGCCTTCGACGTTTGCGACCGGCTACCGCTACACCACGCTCGGCTACACCACGGCCATGGATGCCGCCGTCTCGCCACTCGGCGCGCGCCATGCGCTCGAGGAATTCCGCGACACGCCGATCATCGACAAGGGCTTTTATGTTCTGCTCGGCAACAATATTTTTCTCAACAATCTGCTGAAAGACGGCCGGCACGAGGAATTTCGACAAGCGGTCGCGTGGTGGCTCAACGCCACCAAGGCATACACGACGAAATTGGTGAACCCCGGTGGCGACGAGCCGTGGAAGGGCCGGCGCAATACCAACATCGCCGACGTCGACGAAACGATCCCGGAATTCGACATCACGGCGCGCACGATCATCAAGGCGTTCGTCGATACGGTGAACGACCTGGGGCTACCGCACCCGCCACATATTCACTGCAACAACCTCGGCCACAGCGGCAATTACAAGACCACGCTGGAGACCATGAAATCCGCTGAAGGCCGTCGTTTACATCTAGCGCACATCCAGTTCCACAGCTACGGCGGCGAGCTGGGAAAGAATCCAAAGTCCAAAGGCCCCGAGATCGCGGAATTCGTGAACACTCACGAGAACATCACCTGCGACGTTGGTCAGGTGATGTTCGGCAAGGCCACGGTCATGACCGCGGACGCGCCGGCCGCCTACGTGCTGCGCAACATCACGGGAAACAAATGGGCGAATGTGGATACCGAGTGCGAGAGCGGTTGTGGGATCGTGCCGTTCTCGTACCAGGAACACATTTATACGCACGCACTGCAGTGGGCGATCGGGCTGGAGCTGTTCCTGCTGTCGAAGGACCCCTGGCGGATCATTCTGTCGACCGATCATCCGAACGGCGGCTCGTTCATGAGTTACCCGCGTCTGATCCGCTTGCTGATGGATCGTACCTTCCGCAAGGAGGAGATCGCCAGGGTCAATCCCAAAGCCATTCGCAATACCGTGCTGCTCGATGGCCTGGACCGCGAATACACATTGCAGGAAATCGCCATCATCACGCGGGCCGGGCCGGCGCGAGCGCTGGGGCTGCGCAACAAGGGGCATCTGGGTGTCGGCGCCGATGCCGACATCACCATCTACGACGAGCACGACGACAAGGAAGTGATGTTCAGCGCGCCGCGTTATGTGATCAAAGACGGCGAGCTGATCATCGAGGATCACGAGATACGCAAGGACCACGAAGGTCGCGTGCTGCACGTGGAGCCGGACTACGACCCGGCGATCGAAGAGACCATCCGGCCGTTTTTCGATGACTACTACTCCATCGTGTTCGACAACTATGCCGTCGCAGATCACTACCTGCGTGAGCACGAAGTTGTGCCGAATACTCCCGGCAGCAGCTAGCCGCGCATGCACATCAAGAGCACGGAAATCGCCGATACGTTTGCCGAGGCGTTCGAAATGTGGGCCGCGCGCGTAATCATCACGGCCGAGACACCGCAGTGGGCGCTGGCCGCGGCGCGATCGATGACAGGTTTCGCGACCTCGGTGATCGGCTGCAAATGCGAGGCGGGTATCGAGCGTGAGTTGTCATCCGACGACACGCCTGATCTGCGCCCGGGCGTCAGCGTTTTGCTGTTCGCCTTCGACGCCGAAGGCGTTGGCAAACGGTTGGTCGAACGCGTCGGCCAATGCGTCATGACCTGTCCCACGACCGCTTGCTACAACGGGCTGGAAGGTGAGCAGTCGGTTATTGTCGGCGGCAAGCTACGTTATTTCGGGGACGGTTTCCAGCGCAGCAAACTGCTGGCCGGGCGGCGGCGCTGGCGGGTGCCGGTTATGGATGGCGAGTTTCTCGTCGACGAATCTTTCGGCGTCTCACCGGCGGTCGGCGGCGGTAATCTGCTGATTCTCGGCAAGGACCTGCCCGTCACCTTGCGCGCGACCAGGGCCGCGGTGAAGGCGATGCGCGCTTTGCCCGGTGTCATCCTGCCGTTCCCTGATGGTGTGGTGCGCAGCGGCAGCAAGGTTGGCTCGAAATACAAAAGTCTACCGGCTTCGACCAACGACGCCTACTGTCCGACACTGCGCGGCGTCAGTGACAATTCGCTGCTTGGGTCGGATGTGCAGTGCGTCCTGGAAATCGTCATCGACGGATTGAGCCTCGGGGCGGTAGAAGAGGCCATGTGCGTCGGCATGCAGGCGGCGGCGCAGCGCGGCATCAAGCAGATCTCGGCGGGCAACTACGGCGGCGATCTGGGGCAGTTCAAAATCGACCTTCATGGTCTGGCCGCATGAATGCGAGCATGAATCTACAACTGGTTCTGCACACCGATCCGGCGGTGCCGCTCGAGGCGGGCGTGATTTGTCCTGACAAGCTCGCGGGGCTAAACGACAAACAAGTCTCTCAGTCGCTGGTTCACCACGGCAACGAGCAAGCCACAGTAGGCGACTTTTTCACTGTGAGCAGCGGCGGCCCGGAAGGCCTGTACGTCGAAGGTGATCTCAGCCGCGTCAAGCATATTGGCGCAGACATGGGTCGTGGGCATATCCAGATCAGAGGCGATGTCGGCGCCCACCTCGGCGCGGGCATGTCGGGTGGTGGCATTCATGTCGACGGCAACGCCGCCGACTGGGTCGGCCCGCAGATGAGCGGCGGGCGGATCGTGATCACGGGCAACGCCGGGCACATGGTCGGCAGCGCCTACCGCGGCAGCCGCGTTGGCATTCAGGGCGGCGAGATCCTCGTGCATGGCAATGTGGGTAACGAAACCGGCAACACCATGCGCCGGGGGCTGATCGCGGTCGGCGGCGACAGCGGAGACTTCACCGGCGTGAACATGCTGGCGGGCTCGATTTTCGTACTCGGCAAGCTGGGCATGCGCAGCGGTGCCAGCATGAAACGCGGCTCGATCATCTCCATGCACGAGGCGCAGATGTTACCGACCTTCAGTTACGCTGGTGAGAACCACCCCTTGTACCTTCGTCACTACCTGCTTTATTTGCGCGAGCTGGGCCTGACCATAGACGACGATCAGATTCGGGCGAGCTATCATCGCTGGAGCGGTGATTCGGTGGAGTTGAACAAGGGGGAGATTCTGTTGAAGGTGGGTTAGGGTCAGTCGGTGATCAGTCTTCACGAAACCCAGACTCGGGACACGATTAACAAATACCACCAAAATGAATCGGATGGAATCAAAGGCCGTGAGGCTAGTGAGGTGATAGCAGCCATCAAGAAACGGTTGTGAGTCTTAGCCCGCATATCTCACCACGGGGCGAGATGATCGCGCAGAGATTTGATTTCACAAGGCATTTTCTGAAGGAGCGGAATACAGGTCGTATTTCCGACTGAAGAAAATGCGTTGTGGAATCAAAGA
>JBPCXK010000327.1:0-6365 GCA_051008635.1 Gammaproteobacteria bacterium | reverse complement strand
CAGTAATCCCGCGCAACAAGAGGCTTCGATTAGTGGGAGCGGCTTGAAGAGGGTGTCGCAAAAAGTCCTTGTAGGGCAATGTCGTTGACTTTTGCGACACTCCCCCTTCAGGGTATCGTTATACTCAATCGAGGACGTAGATCCTATGAAGGGCTACTTGCCCTGAATCCTCTAAAATGGGTTTTTTCCCGAACAAACTCAACAAGAGGACAGACAGATGCAAGCAGCCCATAGTAAAGAATACTACGAACAAGAAGCGATTCTGTATACGGCGATGGAGCTATCGAACCGCAAATGGAAGCTGGGATTCAGCGACGGGAAGAAGATACGGCGCAGGACGATCGAGGCACGCGATGTGTTGGGGTGGGTCAAGGAAGTGGAGTGGGCGAAAGCCAAGCTGGGGCTGCCCGAAGATGCGGCGGTGGTGTGCTGCTACGAAGCGGGGCGCGACGGTCACTGGATCCATCGCTGGCTGCGCAGCCTTGGGGTAGAGGTCTATGAGATCGACTCCTCGAGCATCGAGAAGGCGCAAGGACGTAAGCACGTGAAGACCGATCGGGTGGATGTGGAGAAGCTATTGGATTTGCTGATGCGTTTTTGTCTGGGGTTTCGCCGCGCATTTGCGGTGGTGCGAGTGCCCACGGAGGAGGCCGAAGCGGCCCAGCGCCTGCATCGCGAGGATGAGCACTTGCTGAGGAGTCGGGCTCGGGTGAGCAATCGGATCAAGGGCTTGCTGTGCGGCCAGGGGATAGTGGAGGTGAAGTTGGGGGGTGATTTTGGGCCGTGGCTGGGGCAGGTGCGGCGCTGGGATGGGCAGCCGTTGTCGGCCCAGTTGCAGGCGGAGCTCAAGCGGCTGTATCGCCAGTATGAGTTATTCGATGAGCAGTTACGCGAGGTCTGCCAAGCGTATGTAGCGGAGTTGAGCGCGGACAGCGTAGTGGGGGCCCAGCGCCGCCAGCTGGAGTTGCTCAAGGGGATCGGGCCGAAGGGTTCGCGGGTGTTGTCGGCGGAGGTATTCGCCTGGCGCGAGTTTGCCAATACCCAACAAGTGGGGGCGATGGCCGGCCTGGCGCCGACGCCGTCGCAATCGGGGGAGCGCTCGCGCGAACAGGGGATCTCCAAGGCGGGCAACCGCCGGGTGCGCGCGATGACGATCGAACTGGGGTGGTTGTGGTTGCGCTGGCAACCCGACAGCGTCTTGAGCCAGTGGTTTGTGCAGCGTTTTGCCCACGGTGGTAAACGCCAGCGCCGCGTGGGGATCGTGGCGCTGGCGCGCAAGCTATTGATCGCGCTGTGGAAGTATCTCGAGTACGGGCTCGTCCCGCCAGGGGCGGTGTTCAAGGTCAAAGGTGTCTAACACCGCTTCGGCGATGAGGTAATGGGCCGATGGCAGGGGCGATGAAAGGTTTAACGTGCTCGCCGCCAACCTGGGCGCGCTTCACGCGCGAGCCGATACTGTAGATTGGGCACGTTTTTAATGGTGATCGTAACCCGTATGCGGGATGTGGTGACCGGGACAAGCAGCCCGGCACGGATAGAAGGTGGCCCTGCGATGCCCTCGCAGCCGACCCCAGATCGCCAGCCGCGTATTCGCCCGCCGAGCGTGCGCAATTACCGCAGCCAGGCCACAGCGCACTCACTACGCCTCATGAGCGAGATTGTTTGTCAAGACGCAAAATCCGCCCCGCAGCGATGTCGAATGCGGGCTGTCTCGCCCAGCCCAGCGTGTGGGCGTGGGTGGCAGTCGGTTTTATGCGCCACACCGCGCCGCGCGAGTGTGCCGCCGGGTATTGAGCGCGCAGCAGCTCATGCCAGCGCCTGTGCCGATGTGGCTCATCGCTCATCGCAAAGCCGGACTTATCCACGCCTTGCCTACTGCCGCGCCAGTGTGAGAGGCACGCGGCGCCGTGGACAAGGCGTGGATAAGTCCGGCCGTGCCCCATCGAGGTTCACAAGGACAGCTTTTATTCGAAAACCCAAAGAAAAAACCCGTGCATGGGGTTGACAACGTAGCCTTCATAGAAGGTTGGCGTGGAGCGTAGCGGGGCCCAACCATGTTTCCAATCGAAACTGCAAACTGATGCGCCGATCGAGTCCATTGTGAGGCAGCTCACAAGAAACCTTACGCCGGAAGTGTTAGCCGCAAGCGAAACGCCATTTCGGTCACAGACACCGCGACGGTCGGCGGCTAAAGTATCCGCCGCCTGCAGGAAGCGTGAAGGACTGCGCTTCCGGGCGAAATGCCGATGGTTTTGTGGCCGACTAGTTCCGGGCAGAACACACAGCGGTCGGTCCGCTTTAGCCTCAGCCACGAATGCAAGCCGAGCCTAAATGGCATGTCGGCTGCGATGCTGCGGGCGCGTCTTGTCGCTGGACGAGGCATATAGGGTGTACGTCGGTTGGCGGCGTTCTACTAGGAACCACTTAGGGAGAAAGTAATGAGGAAAGCAGTGTGGATTGCGTGCTATGTGGCTGTTTTGTCGCTTGTCGGATGCGGGGGTGGTTCATCTGGCGATGGGTCAGGTGACCAACCCGCTAGCGAGGTATCGGGGGTAGCGTTTGATGGTCTAATCACCGACGCCGACGTACACATCTACGCGTTCGAAGGCGCCAAAGGTGACCTGCTGGGAACGGGTAAAACGAACGCGGCGGGCACCTACACAATCGCGCTTACAGCACCGTCGCAGCCCATCTTGATTGAAGTGACCAACGGTCGTTACGAGGAAGAGAGTTCCGATCACTTGGTGGAGCTGAAGGACGGCGATCGGTTGCAAGCCGTGCGCTTTCATATTTCGGGTCAGCCGCTCAAGATGGCCGTGACGTACTACTCAACCCTGGCAGCCGGGCTTGCCGGTTATCTCGTGCGAGAGCAGGGGGTCACCCCTACAGATGCTGTGGAACTTGCGAATCAGCGGATGAGCAGTGTTGCCGGGATCGACATCGCACGCACGATGCCGCTGGATGCAAGCGACCCGACAAACAAGCGTTTGTCGCTGTCTCCCGAGCTTCACTATGGTTTTCTCACCGCAAGCCTTTCACAGTGGACTGCAAACGCCTCGGCGGTCAACTCATTCCCGACTCACGAAACCGTGAATTCGATTAGCTTTATCCAGCTGGCGCTCGCCGACGTTCAGCACGACGGCGTACTGGATGGCTTAGGACACGGCGGACCGCTCGCGTTCGGCACCATCGATCTGGCAACGGAAGTCTATCGCCATCAGCTCGCAGTGAGTCTGATGGAATACGTGGTCAGTCAACATAACGCCACCGGACTGTCGATGACAGATCTGCGTCCTGCGATAGAAACGCTGAACGGCGCCACTGACTACATTTTCGGGGAAGC
The DNA here is from genome assembly GCA_051008635.1 of Gammaproteobacteria bacterium. Lineage (GTDB taxonomy): Bacteria > Pseudomonadota > Gammaproteobacteria > JBPCXK01 > JBPCXK01 > JBPCXK01. The sequence continues at coordinate 3,022 of JBPCXK010000327.1, read as the reverse complement.
CGAGCCGATGACCATTAATTTCAACCGTACTACCGTTGCGGATTTCCTGCCGCTTGAAAACGGTACGGTTTTTGATGTTTTTACCGTCTCGGCATCCCTTGCAAGTGCGGCTGAACTTCAAAGCGTCGTGGTTGAGCTTGACGGTGCCCCAGTAGAGGGTAACGTCGGTGGGCCCAGTTCGCCGTCTTTGGATATAGATTCCACTGCATATGCGGACGGGCCACACACATTGACGCTTGTGGTAACCAACATACTGGGGGAAACACAACGGTTCGATCGTAGCGTGGTTATCTACAACGCTGCTCCTAGTATCACTGAGATTGCACCGGCCGATGGAGCCCGGATCGCCGGTCTTTCGACCTTTAGTGCAAGTGTGTCTGACTCACTCGGTGTAGCTAGAATCGCCTTTCTGGTTGACGGCAGCGAGGTCTTTCGAGCACCAGATACTCCTAGTCCACAACTGACTATCGATACAACAGGGTTCGCCGACGGTACCCACACTTGGAGCGTTGTCGCGACGGGCATCAACGGGGCCGTTCGACAGATTGATCAGCGCATAGTGATAGTCAACAGCCCACCTAAGATCAGTAGCCTTGCACCGTCAAGCGGCGCTTTGTTGCGGGGCGCGTTTACCGCGCGGGCGGTGCTGAATCACCCGTTAGGTATCGAAAAAAGTGAGCTTCTGATTGACAACAGCATAGCTGCCGTTGCGTCGATTCCGGCGGCGCCGACATTCAGCATCAACGGCGCCTCTCTCCTTGATGGCGCCCACCAGATCAGTATACGTGCAACCGGTGCGATCACGGGGCTACCGAGTCAGGTGACGCACACGATCACGACCGACAACAACGGTCCGGTCGTTACCGTGGCCGATCCCACATCGAGTGACGTTGTTACGAACGATCATCTGATCGACCCACCGCTCAACGGCACGCAATGTCCCTGTTTTCGAGTGAGGTATGATCGAGCTGCGCGCGGCCAGGGATGTGATTTTCTGGTGCGAGCAACCGATACCGTCAGTTCGTCTGGCCAGCTTCAGTTATCGTCACCGGACTCTACACCTCTTACTTCGACCCGATCCGGTGTGTTTCGCGGATTCACCGCCATCCTGCAGCCTGGCTGTCGCAATGTCGCGGTTACTGTGCGAGATCGCGCCGGCAACCCAACAGTTCGCACTGTCACGGTATGTCGATATAAGGCGGATGATCCATTCCGTGATGGCGCCACGCTGAACTACTGCGAAGCGCGATAAGCTCATTCAGCCGAGTTCCGCCGGCGGGTCCGCCTGTCGGTTAGCTTGCTTTACGGTGGGAAACCGGAGCGTCATTGCAGGCGCTCGATGCAGCCCGACAGCGCCGCCGCTTCGCCGGCAGTCGCGACCAAACGTCTGATTCCCCCAGTATGATTGTCTAGTAAAGGAGTAGAGGTGTCCGTTATCCTGGACGAGCGTCGTTATCCGGGATCCACGATGCCAAGACATCAGAAGCGGTGCTTCAAATCGAACAACAGGAAGCCGATACATCGTCATCGCCCTCCCCCGTCGAGAGGGAGGGAAACGAACATGCCGCTAAAACTCCGGCTGTTCGTACTTTTCACCGTTCTGTCCTTCCCTTTGCCAGCCGCGCAGCAAGGCCGCGCCCCGGCCGACGATGCGGCACCGGCAGCTGACGAAGCGCCGCAACACGTCCGCATCCGTAACATCGAGATCACGACCAGAGACGTCTTCGCTCGCGAAGACGCAGCAAGGCGTCCGTTGTATCGGCTGTTCAACGGGCTGCACTGGTCGACTCGCGAAGAAGTCATTCGTCGCGAGTTGTGGTTCAAGGAAGGCGACGTCGTGACGCAGCCGCAGATCGAGGAGCTCGAACGCAACCTGCGCGCGCTGGGGATATTCGGCGAAGTCCGCATAGAACAACTACGGGTCGCAAACGGCGACACCGACCTGCGCATCGTGACCCGCGACCGGTTTTCTTTCATCCCGATCGTCGTGCCGTTCTCGGTCGGTGGCGTGGATGGCTTTCAGGCATTCCTGAGCGAGCGTAATCTGTTCGGCAAGGGTGACCGTCTCACCCTGAGCGGGAGCAGTAACACCGAGAACGAGCAGTCGGTGAACCTCTCGTTCACGGATCTTCATTTCTTCGATACCTGGCATCGCATGAGAGCCTCGGTCAGTTCCACTGAAGAAGGGCCCGGGTTTTCGCTTGGTATCGATCGGCCCTTCAAGCATCTGCGCGATCCCTGGTCCTGGGGCGGCGGCGCATCCAGCTCGGAAACGGAAATCGATTTTTTCGAGAGCGGGGATTCGGTGGCGGAAGTTCCGGTGGAATCGCAATTCGCCAATGTCTTCCTGGCACACGCGGGTGGCCCTCACGCCAGCCGCCGCACCGTCGGATTCGATGTGCGTTATTCCGACACGCGCTACGGCGTCGCACGCGGCCGCGATGCAGCAATCATCCGCGTGCCTAACGACATTTCCCGCGCCTCAGTGGGTCCGTTCTTCCGCTTCGACGTGACCGGGTCGTACGACAAGGCCGAACGTCTGGACACGCTTGATTTCACACAGGACGTAAGGCTCGGGCTGCGAACCGAGTTGCTTGTGTCAGGCAGCTACCGCGATGAGCGAGGTGTAGACGCGCGATTCGAACCGCTTGCATCTGCTGCTGCTTCTCTGGCGCTAAAGCCGTTGCCTGCGACGTACTTTACGTTCGCGGCGTCGGGTTCTGCGCGTTGGCATGCGGGCGAGACGCAAGGCTGGTCTCAGTCAGCGGCGCTGCACGCGTTTCAGCAGTCTTTACCGCGCCAGACTCTCGCGGCGAACATCAGTTACGACGAGGTTTTCGAACGCGAGGAGCTGACTGTGCAGATCACCTTGGGTGAGGACAACGGCTTGCGGGGTTATCCGGCACGGCAGTTTTCCGGCACGCAGAGACTGCGTGTCAACGTCGAGGATCGCATCGACACCGGTCTGGAATTGCGGTCCGTTCATCTGGGTCTGGTTTTATTTTTCGACGCGGGCTGGATC
>JBPCXK010000326.1:0-3437 GCA_051008635.1 Gammaproteobacteria bacterium | reverse complement strand
GCCATGAAGTCTGTGGGAGCACTGGTCGCGATCGGTGTCGGGGTGGCGTCCGCGTTAACACCGGTCTGGTTGGGTCCGCTCAATAGTACGGTACCAGCGCCGTCGGGTGACGAGTTGACGGTCTCGCTCCCCGCCGACGCGCAAGAGGCCACGACCGGGGACGCCTCGGATGATGAACAAAACCTGATCGGCCACTACCGGGCGCTGGCAGAGAGTGCCATGGACAACCGCGAACTTGATCTCGCGGAGCGCCTTTTGGAAAACATCGAGCGCATCGATCCGCGGAGCGTTGTCCTCGCCGAAGCGCGCGAGCTCCTGGAGCAACGCAAATGGGAGGTCGGCGAAAAAGAGTTCGAAAAACGGGAAGCGGAAGAGGCGCGCGATGCCGGGGAGGCCGAACGCAAAGAACAGGAAGCGTTGCGGCTTGCCGAAGAACAACTCGCCACTGAATTAGCAGCCCGGCAGGACGCTGAGCGGCAGCAGCAGGAGGCGCTACGACTGGCTGAACGACGCGCAGCTGAACTGGCGGCCCAAAGCGATGCTGAACGCAAACAGCGCGAGGCGCGGCGGATCGCCGAAAAACAACGCGCCGCCGAATTGACAGCCCAGCGCGAAGCCGAACGCAAACGGCAGGAGGCGCGGCGGATCGCCGAAGAGCAACGCACCGCCGAATTGGCAGCCCAACGCGAAGCCGAACGCAAACAGCAGGAGGCGCGGCGGATCGCCGAAGAACAACGCGCCGCCGCACAGGCAGCCCAGCGCCAGGCTGAGCGCAGGCGCCAGGAACAGGAGGCGCTGCGATTGGCTGGACAAACGCGCGCAGTGGAACAGCGGCAAGAGCAGCGAGTGAGTGCTGGTGAAACGCCGCAGCTAGCGGCTTTAGTGCCCACAGTGCCCACGCCTGATCCAGCCGAGATCGCAAACCAAACCAGGTTGCAGATGACGGATCTCGATGTGGTTGGCGGCTATCTCGAGCGATTCAAGTCTGCGATTCGAGGGCGCAACATCGTGGAACTCGCCAACATCTCTCGTTTGTCCAGCGACAGAGGGCAACTGGCAAGACAAATCTTCGGGCAATACGCAGCCATAGAAGTTTCTATCTCGGAGGTGGCCTGGTTTGAGCGCCGGGAGTTGGTCTCCGCAAAAATAACTATCGATCGGTTGATCACAAAAGAGGGCGATGCGGTGCTCCCCGGACCGGCCTGGAGGACTTCGAGGCTGATCATGCGCAAGAAAAACGGAGCCTGGCAAAAGATCGAGTGGTAGCTGATCAGGCCGCGCACCACGCCGCTGAGAGGAGCAATGGTGCAGTTCGTCCCGGACATTCTTGACGCGGGAGACTGCCGCTCCTAATCTCCTCATTTGGTCATTTATTCCCAACATCAACCGCATTTACACTTCGATTGATCCATGGCAACGCTCATGACGGAACAAACCGGGCAGCACAAGACGGGCTTGACACTGCGACTGTGGGGAGTGGCGATTCTGAGCCTGTCACTAATCTTCGCGCCCCTGCTGCGCGCGCAAGGCACCGACGATGTTACCGCACCGCAGGTCCGCCATGAGCTCATCAAGGACACGGTCGCCGCAGGGGAATCACTTACGATCGCGGCAACCGTAACCGACGACGCCGGTGTCGGCGCTGTAGCGCTCTTTTATCGACACATTGGATCGAGCGACTATGAACGGGTGTTCATGACGAAGATCAAGGAAACGGCCATGTACTCGGCGACTATTCCGGCCGAATCCGTTCAGGATCCCGGAATCGAGTATTACATCGAGGCCACCGACACTGCCGGCAACGCCCTGCTCCGCGGCTTTTCGTACTCCCCGCTGATCGTTTCCGTAGCGCCCCCGGCCGCGCAGTCCAGCATCGCAGCCGCGCCGACCACGGAGAAGAAACCTTCTGGCTCCAAAACATGGCTGTGGGTGTTGGTCGGAGTCGGTGTTGCCGCGGCCGCGGCTGTCGCAGCGTCCTCCGGCGGCGGTGGTAGTGACGACGGTGGCGGCGCAACGGGAACCGGCAACGTCATCATCGGCGGGGGCTTGCCGAATTGAGAGCGCGTCTTCTTAGCGCGGCGGTGCTGCTCAGCACCGCGTTGGGCGGCTGCGGCGGCGGTTCGGAGTCCACAAGCGGTTCAAAGGTCTCGATCGCGATGCCGCCGGGCGTTCAAGCGAAGGATTTTCCGGGCACGGGTGTGGTCACCGCCTCGGCCAATATCGACGGTGGACCGCCGACACCCCTGGAAGTGAATGTCCTCACCAACACCATATCCGGCAGGATCGATATGGTTGCCACCGGCGACCGAACACTGAACATCATCATCGATTTCATGGATGACCTGTTCGGGCCTGTATCGGTGGCTGCCGCGGCCAAGCCGATTACCGTTGTCCCGGGCGACACACAAATCGACCTGACCGACAACGACTACGCGCTCCAGAACAGCGACACCGACGCCTATCCAAACCTGCTCGAGTTGCAGGCGAGGACCGACCCGTTCGACCCGGCGAGCCTGCCGGGAGTCGGCGGGCTTCCAGGCGGCGGATACTGGAAGTCGATGCTCTGGGGCCAGACCAACTGGCGCTAGCGACGACACGTCCGGCGCCAAGCGCAATACGCTGTGCAGAATTCATAGGAGAGTAATACCAATGACCCCAATCAACTGGTGCAAATTGATGGTCGTTGCGGCGGCGTTCGGCTGCGTCGTTGCAAAGGCGGACACCGCGACCGTTCCCCACGTGTTTGCGGACGATACCCCCGCGCTGGCAAATGAGGTCAACCAGAACTTCAGCGCGCTGGCGACCGCGATCAACGCCAATATCGATTCCACAACCGTCATTTCGCTGGACGTTCTGGGGACAACAAATTTTGACGGGGCTGCTGTCCCGCTGGGGACGTTCGACTTCAACAAGGTTTCGGCCACGTCACATATCGTGATCGTCTATGAGGACACCCTGACTTCCCTGAATCAAGAATCGGCGTGCGCGGTCAGCCTGCGCGTGGATGGTGTCAACTCCCGCGGGGTGGCAGCGCCCGGGCCGCCGGCCATACAGACCGCGTCCAGAGATTTCGTTGGGCTGTCGGCCACGGGCGTGTTCACCGGCCTGACAGCCGGTACCCATACCATCGCACTGATTGGCAGCACTCTGAATGACGAGTGCCGCAGAGGCGACCGGCCCTTTGGCGCGTCCGGACAAATCGTCGTTGTGGAAACGGCGGTCCCGTAACGATCGATCTCCCCTGGCGGCGCCATTCGCGTCGCCCGCAAGTTGCGCCAAGGTTTTAATAACCGGCAGTCACAACCGCGCCTTCAGCCTGTTGCAGACCGTTTTCAGCACCTGCACACGCGCGAAGCGCTTGTCGTTGGCGGCGACCAGTGTCCATGGCGCGCCGCCATTGCTGGTGCGCTCGATCATTTCGTTGACCGCGTCCTCGT
>JBPCXK010000325.1:0-3559 GCA_051008635.1 Gammaproteobacteria bacterium | reverse complement strand
GGTGCGTGGAATGTCCGCGACCTGCACGACCTTGGCGGGCACGTGGCGCGGTGTGGTGTTGTCGCGGATGGTTTTCTTGATCCGGGCAATCAGATCGTCATCGAGGTTCAGGCCGGGCCGCAGCTTGACGAACAGCACGACGCGCGTGTCGTTGTCCCAGCGCTGGCCGACGGCGATGCTTTCGACCACCTCGTCCAGCTTTTCGACCTGCCGGTAGATCTCCGCCGTGCCGATCCTCACGCCGCCGGGGTTGAGCACCGCGTCCGAGCGGCCATGGATAATAACGCCACCGCTGTCGGTCAGCTCCGCGTAGTCGCCGTGCGCCCACACGCCCGGGAAGCGTTCGAAGTAGGCCCTACGGTACTTTTCGTTGTCCGGATCGTCCCAGAAGTAAATCGGCATGGAGGGGAAGGGCGCCGTGCAGGTCAGCTCGCCTTTTTCGCCGCGCACAGCGCGGCCGTTGTCGTCGAAGATTTCCACCTTCATGCCCAGACCGCGGCATTGTATTTCGCCGCGCCGCACAGGCAGCGTGGGATTGCCCAGCACGAAACAGGAGATGAGATCCGTGCCGCCGGATATCGAGGAGAGCTGCAGGTCCGGTTTGACGTGCCCGTAAATGAAATCGAAAGACTCGGGCGCAAGCGGTGAGCCTGTGGACAACATCGCGCGCAGCGCCGGCAGCGCGTGCGTTTGTGCCGGTTTGCAACCCGCCTTTTCCACGGCTGCGTAGTATTTGGCGCTGGCGCCGAACACGGTAATGCCCTCGTCTCGTGCGAGGTCGAACAGGCGTTGCGGGCCGGGATGAAACGGTGAGCCGTCGTAGAGGACCACGGTGGCGCCGACGGCGAGGCCGCTGATGAGCCAGTTCCACATCATCCAGCCGCAGGTCGTAAAATAAAAAATCCGGTCGTTGTCGCGCAGATCGCCGTGCAGCACGTGCTCCTTGAGATGCTGGATCAACGTGCCGCCCACGCCATGCACGATGCACTTGGGGACGCCGGTCGTGCCCGAGGAATACATGACGTAGAGCGGGTGATCGAAGGGGAGCTGGGCGAAGTCGATGTCGCGCGGTTCGTAATCGGCGATGAAGTCATCCCACCGCACCGCGTTCGGGATGCCGTCGATTTCCGGCTGCGCCGACAGCATGGGAATGATCACGACTCGCTCGATCGATGGCAGTTGCGGCAGCATGTCCCTCACGCGCGCCAGCGAATCGACGGGTTTGCCGTTGTAGAAATAGCCGTCGGCGACCAGCAATACTTTCGGCTCGATCTGGCCAAAACGGTCCAGCACACCGTTGACGCCGAAATCCGGTGAGCACGACGACCACACCGCGCCGATGCTGCTGGTGGCCAAGGCCGCGATCACCGTCTCGCAGATGTTGGGCAGAAATCCCGCTACACGATCGCCTTGCTGCACGCCGCTGGCTTTCAGTGCTTGTGCCACGCGCGAAACCTCGTCGTAGAGCGCACGATGGGACAACGCCTTGCGCGCGCCATTCTCGCCCTGGAAGATCAGTGCCGGCTTTTCGTCGCGGCGGGCCAGCAGGTTCTCAGCGAAGTTCACACGAGCGCCGGTAAACCATTTCGCGCCCCGCATCTTGTCGCCGTTTTTCAGTACCCGATCCCATCTGCGCGACGACTTGACCTGACAGAAATCCCACACCTCCGGCCAGAACAGCTCGGGGTTGGCGATCGACCACTCGTAAAGCGCGGGGTAGCCGTTCAGATCAGTACCATGGCGCGCATTGATCCCGATGATGAGTCGGGTGATGTTTGCGCCAGCGATTGTCGCTGTTGATGGTCGCCAGAGTACGTCAGACAATTTTATAATCAGCTACTTAGGTTGCATTCTTAAAGCTGCGTCCAACCTGATGGTTTCGCCGTTCAGCATGGGGTTCTGGTAAATGTGCCCAACCAGCGTCGCGAATTCCGCCGGTTGGCCCAGGCGCGACGGAAAAGGCACGGAGCGCGCAAGCTCCTCGCGTGCGGATTCCGGAATCTGCATCATCATCGGCGTTTCGAACAACCCCGGTGCGATAGTAACCACGCGAACACCCATGCGTGTGAGCTCGCGTGCGAGCGGCAGGGTCATGCTCACCACCCCACCTTTCGACGCCGCGTAGGCGCTCTGGCCGATCTGGCCGTCGAAGGCCGCGATCGACGCGGTGTTCACGATCACGCCGCGTTCGCCGTCGTCGTTCGGTGTGTTGTGCTGCATTACCGCAGCCACGGCGCGGCAGACCGTGAAGGTGCCGATGAGATTCACATTGATGACTTTCGCGAAGTCACGCTGGCTCATCAACGAATCGCGCCCGACGATACGCTGGCTGGCCACGATGCCGGCGCAGTTGACGAGCAGAGTTATGCCGCCGAGCTTCGAGGCCGCACTCTCGACCGCGGCGTCGACTTCCGCCTCTGCCGACACATCGGCGCGAAAATACGTCACGTCCGCGCCGAGCGTTTGTGTGGCTTCCCCCTCAACGGCGAGATCCAGCACTGCAACACTCGCGCCGGCCTCGAGAAGAAACTTTGCGACCCCGTGTCCCAGGCCGGAAGCACCGCCGGTTACGATTGCTTTGGCTTCAGAAAGATTCATCTACATTTCGTTCGACAGGCTCCGCAACACAGCTCGGGGTGACGGTGCGCGTTGCGGGATGGCCGTAGTAGTTCCCGGGACCTACAGTTGCCATCGAGGTTTGCGTTTTTCCAGAAAGGCCAACATACCTTCCTGGCCTTCCGCCGATGTTCTGATGCGAGCAATCAGCTCGGAGGTATATTCCATTGCCTCTTCGCGAATCGGAACCAGATGATGGACCAGCCTTTTGCATTCCGTTATCGCCAGGGGACCACACGCCAACAACTGTCGAGCCAACTCGTCGACAGCCTCATCCAGCCCGGTCGGCTCCGCCGATCGGTCAACGAGGCCGATTCGCTGCGCCTCGGCTGCATCCATTTTCGCCGAATTCATGAAATATTGTTTTGCGCGCCGCGGTCCGATTGCATTTATCACATAAGGGCTGATGGTAGCCGGCACGAGACCGAGCCGGGACTCGCTGAGCGCAAGGGACACGTCGCTCGCGGCGATGGCGTAGTCGCAGCACGCGATCAACCCTACACCGCCACCGAACGCCGCGCCGTTGACGCGCGCGATAGTTGGGCGGCCAAGGCCATAGAGCGTGTTCAGCATCCTCGCCAGCCGGTTTGCATCTTCACGGTTTGCCGCGGCGTCGGCATTCACCATGTCCTGCATGTATTTGAGATCCGCGCCCGCGCAGAATGACTTGCCGGCGCCGGTCAGCACCACCACCCGAACGCTCGCGTCCTTGTCGATATCCTCGCAGGCGGCCAACAGCGCGGCAATCAACGCGGCATCCAACGCGTTGTGTTGCCGCGGGCGATCTAGCGTCAGCGTGACTACTCCCCGATCGTCCGTTTCAACGATGAGTGGCTTGCTCAAAACGTGATGCTCACATGCGCAGTATGCCGTAACGGCTTTCTTCAACGGGTGCACGGGCCGCAGCGGCCAGCCCCATCACGAGTATATCGCGTGTCTGCGC
>JBPCXK010000324.1:0-3671 GCA_051008635.1 Gammaproteobacteria bacterium | reverse complement strand
CGTCCTCAGCGGTTTCCGTCCATTCATGCCTGATCAGATACTCGAGCTCACACTCGAACAAACCACCGCCGAAGTTTTCGCCCAATTCGCTGACTGCGCCACGACCCGCCAGCAAGGTGTGAATTTCTGTCCCGTATTTGCGAGCATAGCCTTGCAACACCACATCGTCGAGCCAGGGATATTGCTTGCGGCAACGGCCGAGGAATGTATCGAAATCGGCGTTTTCGATGTCGCCGCCGGGCAGCGTCGCCCCCGCGGTCCAGGCGGGGGCGGCGAGATGTAGCGGCCGCTTGAGCATGTCCACAACCTGCTCGGATAGCTTGCGGTATGCCGTAATCTTGCCGCCGAAGACCGACACTATGGGCGGCCCGTCATCGTCGAGTTGCAGGGTGTAGTCGCGCGTTACTTTGCTGGCGTTTTCCGACTTGTCATCCGTGAGGGGGCGCACACCTGAGTAGCTCCACACGACGTCCCGTGGCGTGACGGGCGTGCGAAAGTATTCGTTGACCGCGTTGCAGATATAGGCGATCTCTTCTTCGTCTATTGCAGTGCGTCCGGGATCGCTGTCGATTTCGATATCCGTCGTGCCGAGCAGGGTGTAGTCGCGTTCATAGGGTATCGCAAAGATCACTCGACCGTCTTCGTGCTGAAAAATGTACGGATAGGGATGGGCAAACATTTGCTTGACCACGACATGACTGCCCTTGACGAGGCGCACCGCATGTTCGGAGTCTGAATCTGCATCGAGGTCCAGGATTTGCTCCACCCAGGGTCCGCTCGCGTTGACGATGGCGCGCGCTTGTGTCTCGCGTGTGTTGCCGTTGCGTTCATCGCGCAGCGTCGCGCGCCACAGATTCGTGCCGCGGCTCAAGGCGATGCACTTCGTGCGCGTGAATATATCGGCGCCGCGGATGCATGCATCGCGGGCGTTGAGCACGACCAGTCGCGCATCGTCCACCCAACAGTCGGAGTATTCGAACGCGTGTGTAAACTCGGGCTTGAGCGCATCCCCACCCGTGTGCTTGCGGAGATCGACACTGCGTGACCCTGGCAACAGTTCGCGTCCGCCCAGATTGTCGTAAAGGAATAATCCCAGACGTATCAGCCAGCGCGGGCGCAGCTTTTCGTGATGCGGGAGCAGGAAACGAAGCGGCCGGATAATGTGCGGCGCGCTGCGCAGCAGGACTTCGCGCTCTTGCAACGCATGGCGCACGAGCATGAAATCATAGTGCTCCAGATAGCGCAGGCCGCCGTGGATCAACTTGGTGCTGGACGACGAAGTATGCTGGGCGAGGTCGTCCTTTTCGCATAGCACGACGCTCAGTCCGCGCCCCGCGGCGTCTCTGGCGATGCCCGCGCCGTTGATGCCGCCGCCGATCACCAGGACGTCGACACTGTCGCGCTGTACGCCTGCCTCGTTATTCATCGCATCCGAGGGCTTTACTACGAGAATTTGCCTGCGACGTCACACCCACCGAAACACCGCAAATGCATAGACGATGGAGATCGCCAGCGCCCCCCACAGAGGCGTCCCGAAAAAACCCAGCCAGGCAAGGAATATGAATGCGCTGCCGAGCAATGAGACGAACAGACGATCGCCGCGCGTGGTATCGAGGCCAAGGATGCCGCGCCGTGGCGCGCCGCCGGGCGAAACGCGCTCCCAGACGGCCATGCCGACCAGACACAGTGCAATGAAGACGAAAAAGGCGGCAGTGGGCCACGTCCATGCCATCCATGATAAGCCCACAGCTTAAGCCCCCGAGCTACACACGGCCCAGCGCGAAGCCCCGGGCGATGTAGTTGCGCACAAAATAGATCACGAACGCGCCCGGTATGATGGTCAGCGTGCCGGCCGCCGCCAATAGTCCCAACTCGTAACCTGCGGTGCTGGCCGTTCGCGTCATGGTCGCGGCGATCGGCTTGGCGGCGACAGAGGTGAGGGTCTTGGCCAGCAGCAGTTCCACCCATGAATACATGAAACAAAAAAATGCCGCCACGCCGATACCGGCGGCAATCGTCGGCATGAAGATTTTCACGAAGAATCGCCAGAACGGATAGCCATCGAGATAGGCGGTCTCATCCAGTTCTTTGGGAACGCCGGACATGAAGCCCTCCAGTATCCACACCGCCAGCGGTATGTTGAACAGGCAGTGCGCAAGAGCGACCGCGATGTGCGTGTCGAACAACCCGATTGCGGAATAGAGCTGAAAGAAAGGCAGCGCGAAGACGGCCGGCGGCGCCATCCGGTTGGTGAGCAGCCAGAAGAACAAGTGTTTGTCGCCGAGAAAGCGATAACGCGAGAAGGCGTAGGCCGCGGGCAGCGCGACGGTTACCGATATCACCGTATTGATCGCGACGTAGGCGATCGAGTTCAGATAACCCTTGTACCAGGTCGGGTCGGTGAAGATCTTGGCGTAGTTGCCGAGCGTGAAGTCACGCGGCCACAGCGAAAACACCCCAAGTATTTCGTTCGTGGTCTTGAACGACATGTTCAGCAACCAGTAGATCGGCAACATCAGAAACACGATGTAAAGCGCCGGCACGAGCCACTTGTACGATTTCATTACTGCGCTTCGTCACGCATCATGAGCGTGTAGAAGATCCAGCACACCAGCAGCACGACCAGAAAGTAGATCAGCGACATGGCCGCCGCCGGGCCCAGGTCGAACTGGCCGAGCGCGATCTTGACCAGATCGATGGACAGGAACGTCGTCGTGTTGCCGGGTCCACCACCGGTCAACACAAACGGTTCGGTGTAGATCATGAAGCTGTCCATGAAGCGCAGCAGGACGGCGATGGTCAGCACGCGCTTCATCTTCGGCAATTGAATATAACGAAACACGGCCCAGGCGCTGGCGCCGTCGATCTTGGCCGCCTGATAGTACGCATCCGGGATGGAGCAAAGCCCCGCGTAGGACAACAGCACGACCAGCGAGGTCCAGTGCCACACGTCCATGAGCACGGTGGTGAACCATGCGGCGATGGGCTGCTGGGTAAAGTTGTAGTCGATACCGAACCCATTGATCATTCGCCCCAGCAAACCGATGTCCGGTAGCGCGAATATATTCCACATCGCCCCGACCACGTTCCACGGGATCAGCAAAGGCAAGGCCATCAGCACCAGACATACCGAAACCCACGGACCTTTGCGCGGCATGCACAGGGCCACGGCAATGCCGAGCGGTATTTCGATCACCAGGATGATGCCCGTGAACGCCATCTGCCGCAGAAACGACGCGTGAAAACGCGCCGAGGTCAGCACTTGTTGATACCACCTCACGCCCTCCCAGAAGAAGACGTTGTCGCCGAACGTCTCCTGCACCGAATAGTTGACCACGGTCATCAGTGGAATCAGCGCGTTGAACGCGACCAGCGTCACCACCGGTATGACGAATAACCAGGCTTTCGGGTTTGTGGTTTTGTCGATCACGGCGAGATGCTCTCGCCGACCACCCAGCCGTCGGCGTACAGCCGTGTGTTGGCGGGGTCGAAGGAAATGCGTGGATTCTCCGGCGGGATGTCGACGTCCTCGTCGGCGACCATCTTTATGGTGTGGTCTTTATGACGTACCTCGACGATCTGGTACCGGCCCAGATCATCGACCTTGATGATTTCTACCGGAATGCCATCAGCGTCGAACTGCACGAACTCCGGACGTACGCCGATCTCCA
>JBPCXK010000323.1:0-2697 GCA_051008635.1 Gammaproteobacteria bacterium | reverse complement strand
ATAAGCGCGGCGCGGTAGCCAGGACCTTCCTCCTGCATGTGTCCGGGCCGTTTCGCGTAGGTGGCGAACACATCGATTTTGGCGTCCTTTTCGTTGGCGATCACGTACGAGTATGGGCCCAACACCGCGACGTGTATGAATCCTCCCAGCATGCCCTCGACCACCGACGCGTAAGAGGTGGGAAGGAAGAACTCGATTTTCTTGCCGGTGAGCTCCGCCATCCGGTCGGTGACGGGCTTGTAGAGCTCGAGCTCCGCAACGCTCTCCTCGGTGGGCACCATAGCGAACGTCAGCGCTTCCGGACTCGCGCAATCTGCCGCTCGTGCGGATCCGGCGACGACGAAGGCGGCCGCCATCGCCGCTGCAACGCAAAGAGCACGGGTCACCAGCTGCAAGCCGCTCCGTTCGCCGTTCTTCGATCGATCGAATCTGTTAAGCATCTTTAATCTCCTCCTGTCGTTTTCGTCGCTTGTTGGCCAGTGGGACACGTACGCACGCTGACAAAATAGCATCGGCTAGTGCGCCCTCAAAATCTATTTATTCTGCGAATCCATTGATTCAATCGATAGAAGCAAAAGATCATTCGATGGCAGCGAGGATCAACGACACACAGGATTGTTGTTTAACGCGAGCGGCCACATCGCACACGCCATGACGTTGACCTGCGTGCCGGTCAATCCCTCATTATATCGATTGAATAAATAGACAAATCATATTTTGCAATAAATCGATAATCCCGATTGTGATACTTTCGATCCATTCATGGTTGTTGGGGGCTGGCGGCCTTCAACATGTGCGTCGCTGACCGAACGGTAGCCAGAGGGGACTGCTGATTGGCTCATATCACACTGCAAGGCATCACGAAGAATTTCGGCACCGCGCGCATCCTCAACGAGATTGATCTCGAGATCGCCGACGGCGAGTTCCTGACGCTTGTCGGGCCCTCAGGCTGCGGAAAATCGACGACGTTGCGTGTTATCGCCGGGCTCGAGGCGCAGACAGCGGGCGACATAAAGATCGATGGCGCCGTGGTCAACGATGTCCGACCCAGCCGCCGCGACCTGGCCATGGTGTTTCAGTCCTATGCGCTTTACCCTCATCTGACCGTTCGCCAGAATCTGGCGACACCGCTGCTGTTGCGGGATTTGGGTTTCTGGGAGCGGATGCCGTTGCTCGGCAGATTCATCCCCGGTCGCGAAGCAAAGATGGAAGCCCTGGCCGCGGCCGTGCGGAAAACGGCCGAGACACTCAAGATCGAGCCCTTGCTCGACCGAAAGCCAGGTCAGCTTTCCGGTGGGCAGCGCCAGCGGGTGGCGTTGGGACGGGCGATGGTGCGCGAACCCGCCGCGTTTTTGATGGACGAGCCGCTGTCCAACCTCGATGCCGGGCTGCGCGTGCACATGCGCGCCGAGCTGGCGGAGCTGCATCGAAGCCTTGGCACGACCTTCATCTACGTAACCCACGATCAAGCCGAAGCCTTGACCATGTCCGATCGGATGGCGGTTATGATGGAAGGGGATATTCTGCAGGTTGGCGCGCCTGACGAGGTTTACCTGAACCCGCAGGATCTGCGCGTCGCCGAATTCATCGGCAGTCCGAAGATCAATATTCTACCCGGCGAGAGCGATAGCGTTGGCCGGCTCTCGTGCCTGGGTGTCGCATTTGCCCGGCGCCTCGAGAGCCCCGCAAGCGGCGAAGTGTCGATAGGTCTGCGCCCGGAGCATCTCGAGTTACGTCCCAGGAACAGCGACGGATGTCTCACGGGCCGACTCGTCCACCTGGAAAACCTTGGTTCCGACATATACCTTCATGTTGCCCTCAACGACGGCGCACGTCGCATCATCGTGCGCGCCACGCCGCTCGAGGCGCAAGATACGGCCATCGGCGACGATTTGTGGATTGGCCGGGAGCATGGCAAGGCGATGGCCTTCGGCGCGGATGGTCATCGCCTGCCGCTGAACGGCGAAGCGAAATCGGAGCAGGTTGCCTGATGGTCCGCACACGCGCGCATATCTGGTTCGTCGCACCCGCGGTCGCTTTGATGATCATAATCTTGATCGCGCCCGTGTTCGTCGCCGCAACGCTGTCTTTCACCGACTACAACCTGGGCAATCCAGGCTTCGAGTGGGTCGGCGGGAAAAACTACGAAGCGCTCACCAAACGTTCGAGCTACAAAAAAATGTTCAGCGCTTCGCTGACCTATGTGATTCTCGTTGTGCCTGTCTCGGTCTTATTGGGGATGGGGGCGGCGCTGCTGATATCCTCGCTGCGCTTCGGCGGCGAGATGTACAAGACCGTTTTCTTCCTGCCGGTCATGGCCACGCTGTTGGCCATGGCGATCGTGTGGGAGTTCGCGCTGCATCCGGTTGTTGGCGTGGTAAACGACGTCCTGAAGAGTGGCTGCAGTGTTGGCTGGTTGCACAGCCTGCTGACCGGCTCGTGGCTTGGTCTCGACGCAGCCAACACCTGGTTTGGGCGCGGTTGCGCAGAAGATTTTCCGGTTTGGCTGGGCGACAAGAAATATGCCCTGGGGACCATTGCCTTCATCGGTATCTGGCAGGCCTTCGGCTTCAACATGGTGCTTTATCTCGCGGGACTGACTGCGGTTCCGCGCGAGCTCTATCACGCGGCCGAGATGGATGGAGCCAGCAGCGCCTGGGAGCGGTTCAAGCTCGTCACCTGGCCGATGCTGGGGCC
>JBPCXK010000322.1:0-3172 GCA_051008635.1 Gammaproteobacteria bacterium | reverse complement strand
ACGAGATCGTGCGCCAGAATCGTGCGGCCATCGCGTGGCTGTGGCAAAACGCAGGCGATATTGGCATCGACCGCGACCGCATCCACGTCTGCGGTCACTCCGCGGGTGGCCATCTGGTGACCATGTTGCTCGCGACGCAGTGGCCGGAGTTTTGCCCGGGCGTGCCAGCGAATCTCATCAAGAGCGGCTGCGCCATCAGCGGGCTATATGAGCTGGAGCCGGTGCGTTTGACTTACCTTAACGATACCTTGCGCATGGATGCCGCGATGGCAGCGCGCAACAGTCCGTTGCAACGCGATTATCCGGCCGGCGCGCCGTTGTTGATCGTCGTGGGCGGGGCGGAGTCAGAGGAGTTCCTTCGCCAGTCGAAAGCGATGACGGATCAGTGGAAGAGACTCGGGTACGACGCCGATCTGGTAGCGCCACAGGGACTCAATCATTTCTCCATCGTCGATGAGTTCGCGCGACCGGACAACGCGTTGGTAAACAAACAACTCGAGCATATCGTATGACCGCTTCGGGGAGATTGTCAGCCGGGGGCCAAATCGAAACAAGCGGTTGGGAAGACTGTAACTTCTGGGTCTTCGACATGGACGGCACCCTGACCGTGGCGGTCCATGACTTCGAGGAGATTCGCCGCGAGCTTGGCCTGCCGGTCGGGGAGCCGATACTGGAAGCCCTGGAGAAGCTTCCGCGAGATCGTGCGAGTGTCTTGCACGATCGTCTGGATGAAATCGAGTTGCAGCTTGCGCGCGAGGCACAGGCGCAGGACGGTGCGCGTGAGCTGCTGACGTTTTTGGGTGACAACAACTCGCGTTCCGGCATCGTTACCCGCAACGGTTACGATATCGCACTGGAAACATTAAAGGCGTGCGGTCTGGCTGAGTTTTTCGAGACCGGACACATCATCAGCCGTGAATGTTCCGCGCCCAAGCCCAGCCCTGACGGCGTGTGCAAGCTGCTTGCGTTGTGGGATGCAGCGCCGAATGACGCCGTCATGATCGGCGACTACCTGTTCGATCTGCAGGCCGGTCGTGGCGCGGGGACGGCGACGATCTTTCTCGATGTCCACGGAACAGGCGAGTGGCGCGATCATGCGGACTTGACCGTGCGGGGCCTTGGCGAGATCAAAGACATGCTCCTGCGGAGTTGATATCGGCGTGTCGCGGATGTCGCTGGCGAGACGTAGTCCGTTCTGGTCCACGGCGGCGATAGTCGTATCCACATTCGTATGGGGCACGTGGTGGATACCGCTGCGCCAACTCGATGCGTTGGGCGTGAGCGGATTGTGGGCAACATCGGCGGCGTTTTTCCTCCCGCTCGTTGTGCTTTTGCCGCTTGGCCTGATCCGCTGGCGTTCGCTGTTGCAGGGCGGGCGGGTGTTGTTGTGGGCGGGCTTGCTCATTGCGCTGTCGACCTCGCTGTACGCCGAAGGCATGGTGCGCGGATACGTGGCGCGCGTGCTGCTGTTGTTTCATCTGGCGCCGGTGTGGAGTGTGCTGCTGGGACGTTGGCTTTTGAGCGAACCGATTACCGCGCGCCGCATTGCGACGGTATGCCTGGGCCTGTGCGGCATGTTCGTGATCTTCGGCATCAACAACGAAATACCCTACCCGCACACCGTCGCGGACTGGATGGGTTTGTTGTCCGGCGCAAGCTGGGCAGTGGGGATAGTGCTGTTGCGCCGTATCGAGGCAACGCCGGTCATCGACAAGACCATCGCGATATTTCTGTTCATGGGCCTGGCCTTTGTCCTGCTCACCATGATTCCGGGCGGCCGACAGTGGTCGGGTATGCCCGGTGGCCTATTGCTGCCCGCAATGATGTGGCTGCTCGGTCTGGCGGCAATCTGGATTTTTCCGATCGCCTGGTTGACGAGCTATGGCGCGAGTGGCATCGATCCCGGGCGGGTCTCCATCTTGTTGATGCTGGAGGTCGTCATCGGTCTGACAACAGCGGCGTTGCTGACCGATGAGCCTTTCGGGCTGCGCGAGATCGCCGGAGCGGCGCTGATTGTGGCTGCCGGTTTGACCGAGCTGTCGACCAAGCAGAGCGAGTCGTCCGCACCGGTCCGCGCGACCGTGGACTGAACCGTGCGATGCGCCGTAGTATGTGCCCGGGTACTACAGAGTAATTGCATTGCTGAAACATGAACTGCAGCTGATACAGGCGGAAGAATGTCCGTTCGCGCAGCGTTCGCACATGTGTCTGCTCGAAAAGGGGTTGGAATTCGAACGTATCGAGATCGATCTCGGCAACAAACCCACCTGGTTCGAGGACGTATCGCCGTACAGTAAAGTGCCGGTTCTCAAACACGGCGACGTGCGGGTTTACGAATCGGCGATCGTCAACGAGTATCTCGAGGAGGTCTTCCCAGCGCCCGCGCTCATGCCTGATGCGCCGGCGCAGCGGGCCGCGGCTCGGACGTGGATCGACTTTGACAACATAAAAGTAGTACCAACCTTCTACCGCGTTCTGCTGGAGCGAGATGCAGCCAGGCGCCACGGGCTTGCCGCGCGTATGGAAGAGAGTCTGAAGTTTATCGAAACCGGCGGTTTTGCGGATGACTGGACCGGGCCGTACTGGTTCGGCGAAAAAATCTCACTCGTCGATCTCGCCATGTATCCGCACTACGAGCGGTTCGCTGTACTGAAGGAATATCGCGGTATCGCCATCCCGAAGTCGTGCGCCCGGCTCAAGGCGTGGCTCGCGGCGATGAGCGAACGGCCGAGCGCAAAAGCCACGGCGCACGATGACGCCTATCACATCGAGGCCTACAGCCAGTATGCCGACGGCACCGCCTCGGGCACGACGGCGCGGGACATGCGGGCTTAATCGAGCTTGAAGATGTGCTCGCTGAGCGCAGTTGCTCCGCGACCGCGCAGCCGAGGCTCCTCATCGAGGATATCGCGGCTTTTCAGGCGCCGGATTCGCCTGTGGCCGGCGAACAACTGGCGCAGCTCGTCTTCGTACACGGCGAACGGCGGGCCCGTCAGGTCATGCGGCGGATACTCCAACGTGATGATCAGCCACTCGACGTGCGCGGGGAGTATTGCCGAAAGGTGCTCGACATATGCGGCGCGTAGCTCCGCCGGCAAGGCAATGAGCGCCGCTCGGTCGTAAACAGCGGCTGTGTTCTCGACGTGCTCGCGCTGCAGCGCGAAAATGTCGC
>JBPCXK010000321.1:0-3180 GCA_051008635.1 Gammaproteobacteria bacterium | reverse complement strand
GCACCAACCTACGGCCTCGATTGAAGTTTAACGGCACCCCTCACATCGCCTGTTTGATGGCGTGATACCCGCCGAGCCGCCGCCGCAGGCTCGCCGCGACTCTGGGTGCGGCCTGACCGTCCCACAGCTCCGGGCACTTGCTCCTGGGCCAGCGCCGCGCGAGGATTTCTTCGACATTGCCGACAAGCGTTTTCGCCGTCACGAGCCTGTTGGAGCCCTGCGTGATCGTTATCGGTCTTTCCGTTGTATCGCGCAGCGTCAGGCAGGGTATGTCCAGGTATGTGGTTTCTTCCTGAATACCGCCGGAGTCTGTGACGACCAGCCTGGCGCCGCAAACCAGATTCATAAACTGGATGTATCCCAACGGCTTGACCAGGCGCAGGCCATGATTCTTTTTCGAATCCTGTAGCAAACCGAACTCGGACAGTCTTTTCTCCGTGCGCGGGTGGACGGAAAAGACGAGGGGAACTCGTCGTGCAGCTCTTCTTATTTCTGCCACGAGCGCTTGCAAGGTTCCCCGGTCGTCGACATTGGCGGGTCGATGTAGTGTCAGAACGCCGTATTCCGAGCCGTTCGGCGCGAGTTGGGCGCGCGTCGTGTCCCTTTCTATCTTGTCGCGCAGTAACTCGAACGAATCGATCATAATGTTGCCGACGCGCTCGATCTTTTGAGGTTGCACGCCTTCGTTCAGCAGGTTCTCGTTTGCGTCCGGCGACGGCGTCCACAGCAGGTCGGCGATGGCGTCGGTTACTATTCGATTGATCTCCTCGGGCATGGTCCGGTCCCGGCTTCGCAGACCTGCTTCCAGGTGCGCCACCGGGATGATCAGCTTGGCGCCAACGAGTGCGCACGCAACGGTGGAATTGACGTCTCCCACGACCACTATCCAGTCAGGCCGCTGTTCGAGACAAACCCTTTCGTAGGCGAGCATGACGCCCGCGGTCTGCTCGGCGTGCGTTCCGCTGCCAACTCCAAGGTGAAAGTGCGGCTCAGGCAGACTCAGATCTTCGAAGAATGCGTCCGACATGTTGGTGTCGTAGTGCTGTCCCGTGTGAACGATCTGTACATTGCACCACGGCTCTTTCTTCAGCGCGTGATAGACGGGCGCAATTTTCATGAAGTTCGGACGGGCAGCCCCGACAAGATGGGCTACAAATGCGGGCACTTTCTGCGTAGCGGGCAATGGTCGTTTAGGCAGCAACTCTCCATTATATATACTAGGAGGCCTGATAAGAGTCTGTTTGCCCGGTGCAATCAACCGACTGTAAGGCGAACGGTCGTTTGATGGCGCGCTGCGTGATTGGGGGAATGTCAGTCAACGGGACGAAAACGGTGTTGGTTACCGGGGCCAATGGGTTCATTGGCGGCGCCTTGTGTCGAGGTCTTGCCGATGCCGACTATCAGATCGTCGGCGCCGTCCGTCAGTCACGGGAATCGACAACCCGCAGCGATGCCGTCAGGTACGTCGCCTGTGGTGACATCAACGCTGCGACCGATTGGGACCCTTTGCTGACGGGCGTCGATGTCATCGTGCACCTCGCGGCAAGGGTGCATGTGATGCGGGAGACCGAGGTAGCTCCACTCCACGCCTTCAGGCGAACCAACGTAGACGGCAGCGAGGCGCTGGCGCGCCAGGCCGCGGAGCATGGCGTGCGGCGAATGGTTTTTGTGAGCACGGTCAAGGTCAACGGTGAGCGAACAGGAAGCCGCGCCTTTAGCGAAGACAGCACGGCATCGCCGGCCGATCCATACGCGGTTTCGAAGTGGGAAGCCGAGCAGCGCCTCGCGGATGTTGCCGCCGGCTCGCAGATGGAGCTCGTGATCGTTCGGCCCCCGCTGGTTTACGGTCCGGGGGTCGGCGGCAATTTCTTGAGGCTATTGCGTATGGTTGATAAGGGGATCCCCTTGCCTTTCGGCCGCCTCACAAACAAGCGGAGTCTGGTAAGCGTCTACAATTTGTGCGATCTGCTGCGTAGCTGTGTGACGAGTTCCAGTGCCGGCGGCGAGGTGTTTCTGGTCTCGGACGGAGAGGACCTGACGACGCCCGATCTGATCTATCGTATCGCGGGCGCGATGGGCAAGTCGGCGCGTGTGTGGCCGTTCCCGGTCACGGGCGTGCGCGCAGCGTTCTCTGTGCTGGGCAAATCGGCGGAATTTCAGCGGCTTGCGGATTCGTTACAGGTAAGCATTCGAAAATCCCGCGAACTGCTAGGCTGGCAACCGCCTTACAGTGTCGAGCAGAGCATCGGCGAGACGGTCGGCTGGTATGCCCACAACGGGAGATGATGTGCGAGTCGCTCTGTTGCTCGCTGCTGTAGCGATTGCCGCCTGGGTTCTTACAGCTTGGGTGCGCCGTTATGCCGAACGCTCAGCGCTGATTGATGTTCCCAACGCGCGCAGCTCTCATTCCGTCCCGACGCCGCGCGGCGGCGGTCTGGCGATAGTCATTCCATTTCTGGCGGCGATCGTGCTCTTGTTTGTCCGGAATTCCATGCCATTGGAACCGTTTATGGCGCTTGTCGTCGGTGGGGGGGCGGTTGCCGGTGTAGGATTTTGGGACGATCACCGGCACGTAGCTGCAAAGATACGGATACTGGTCCACATCACTGCAGCGGTTTGGGCGCTTGCCTGGTTCGGTAGCGTACCCACCGGTGTCATGGCCGGTGGGCCGTGGGACCTGGGTTGGATAGGCTTCTCAGGTTTTGTTGTGATGTTGGTGTGGGTGTTAAACCTCTACAATTTCATGGACGGGATCGACGGCATAGCAGCGGCAGAGGGATTTACGGTCGCCGGCGCCGCCGCCGTGATCTTGCTGTCACTGGGCGTTTTCGATGCACCCCTGTGGCTGGGAATTCTCGCCGCGGGGTGTGTGGGGTTTCTGGGTTGGAACTGGCCGCCCGCGAAGGTGTTCATGGGGGATGTCGGCAGCGGTTTTCTCGGCTTTGTACTCGGGGTTCTGGCGGCATTTACCGTGCTGCAGGAGCTGATGCCCGTGTGGTCCTGGCTGATTTTGCTGGCAGTGTTCCTGGTGGATGCGACTTTCACGTTACTGCGGCGGATGACCGCCGGGGCGCGCTGGTATGAGGCGCATCGCACTCATGCGGATCAGTACGCGGCGTTGCGCTGGCGCAGCCACCAGCGGGTTACGCTGGCCGTAATCGCGATAAATCTGTTCTGGCT
>JBPCXK010000320.1:0-8745 GCA_051008635.1 Gammaproteobacteria bacterium | reverse complement strand
GAACCAAACCTGTGCCCCCTCAACGGCGGACTTTACCACCCCTTGCCCACCGCTTCGCCAGCGTTTGAGGCGCGCGGCCGTGGACAAGGCGTGGAAAAGTCCGCCTCACTCCTGCGCGACCGCCGGCGGAGCAATTCTTGGTATTTTTGTCCAAGATTTCATTGGTAAGGTACTAACCGCCCTCCGGCTGCCAGTTTGTAGGTTGGGCAGAGCGCAGCGAAGCCCAACGTGTAATGGCCTCCACAGGCAGCGGCTTGAGCCTTTCGACTGCTATACCCGTACTACGCTTTCCGCACCCGACAACTACTCAGCCCTTTCGCTTGCTTGACAAACCTCTCGTCGAACGTAACAAGCTCCGAAAGCTGCTCGCTGTTGGCGAGATGAAACGAATCGGCAAAATCCAATCCTTGCCAGTGCTCGGCAATCACTCTGGCCACTTTCAGTCCGTTCTCGACGTGCACGTTCGCTATTCCGAATAGTTTTCTGAAGGCTTCGACAATTTCAGAAGGCGAAAAACCGTAGGCAAACCGCAGTACCCATTCTGTTTCAAGAATGACCGTATCAGGAATGAACAACTCCTCCCTGTTGAACAATCTGCAAGCTTTCTTGTACTGAACTTCATCATCCTGGGTCAGGAAGCGCACGATGACATTGGTGTCAATCGCGATCACGCCACTGCTCCCGTACGCCTTTTCTTATCGCGTCATCCATGTCCTCAATAGACCTCGGTGGTCCGCCATATTTCAGGCAACCGGCCACCTCCTTTACAGAGGTCCTTGAAAAAGGCGTTCTCGGTTTCAGCAAAATACCGTCGGCCGTATCTTCGACAAGAAACTCTTGTCCAATACGCCATTGATGAGTGCTGCGAATAGACTTCGGTATGATCACCTGGCCTTTGCTGGAGAGGCGCGTTGTTTCCATCAGATTTCTAGTCACAAAAAGTAAGACCAATGTAAGACGCGTATTCTGTGGCTACGGCTTGTAATTGTCAATATTGAGACATGCAGGCCTGTCGGCGTATCAATGCTGGGCAAACTCCCTGCATCGATCGGGCATCCGCGATGGCGCGTAGAACGCACCCTACGTTCGCGTTAGGGCTCTGCCAGAAAGAAGTTTGCAGTTCTCGGCGACTAGGCGCCCGTGTGGCAAGGCGCGAGGCAGGCGAATAGCCGGCTATTTAACTGCCGAAGCAACGCCGCCACGCGGGATGGATAGGCCTAAGAAATGTGAAATTATTTCTGGCAGAGCCCTTAGCTCCGGCATTTCAGAATCGATCTCATCTTTTTGCGCCGGCCTTTCGCCTAACACATCATCCGATTGCTGCTGTACTCCTTGATGCTGACAACCGCCGTAGTCTCGCGTGCGCGCTGGCGCACGTTGCTGACCCGGTGTTCGAGCGCCAGCCTGAAGTCGTTTTGTGCGAAGAAGCCATCAAACATCTCGCCGCCTTCAGTCCCGGTGGCGTAGAGCGCGTCTGACTGCTCATCGTGTTCGATGATCACGGCCGCCAGCGGCTGCGGCGCCGGCCCGCCGATGACACGTGCGCCGTCCCTGGGGTCGTAGACGCTTTTCTCGGAACAGCAGTAAATTACTTGCGCGCGTTTGACTTGATTCTTGTCCTTGTCCCAGAAGTTTGCGCCGTCGTGCCGATAGTTGATGAAGCTGACCGAACGCGCCGGATAGCTCATCTGGTGCGCACAGATCGCCGAGAACGCGACGATAGAACGTTTGGGGCCGATGCCGCCTACCCACTTGTAGGCGCGGCCGTCCGCGGTGTTGAGCGGGCCGTTCGGCCTGGCGGTTTCGCCGAGGTTGATCAGAAAACATGGCGTGGTGACGTAGGGGTAGTGGAATACGTAGCTCTCGCCGATCGCAAGATCGCGCGCCTTGATGGGTTGGTTGTCGTCGTCCACGAGCTTGACGCGATTGTAGCTGCGGGCTTCGGCATTTGCGCTTACGCGCACCGCCGCTATCCCGCCCAGCATCGGCAACGCCGAGGCGCATAGTTTGGCGAATCTTCTGCGGCTGATTCTGGATCGCTCGGACATGGCTTCCCCTTTTTATCGGCACCCCCGGAACATATCATCAACCGGGCAGGGAGAAAAACTCCCGTAAGCTGACCTTTTTGGTCCGCTTGTCGGTCTTGAGCACGATATTGCCGCGTTCGTCGATACTATCGAAGTTGCCCGGCACCAGACTCGGTGGCGCAAATGTATCGTCGAACTCGCTGTCCTCCACTCTTCCCATCCAGGCCTTGCGTATCGGCTCGAAGTCCTCGTCGCTCCAGCGGCTGACCCATGAGAGAAACTGGCGGCTGAACGCCTCCAATACCTGTTCTGCAGTGACATCGGTGCAGCCTTCGGTAGCAAGGCTGGTGTTGGCGAACTCATCGGCCGCCGAGTGTGAGGTCACGTTCGTGCGCACATCGATGATCATCCACTCGAGCTGTTCATTGTTGGCTTCCGCATGGAGTGCGACTTCGCTCACCACAGCGCTGTTGAGCAAAATCTGATTGGGGCAGCGATAGCGCAGCCCCATCATCGGCGATACCAGTGAGGCGAGCGCCGAGCCCATGCTCACCACAGCAACGTAGTTCAACTGCGCCGCCGTCTCCAACGTCAGCTCCGGGCGAACCACGAGCGCGCAATAGAGATTACCGCGCGGCGATTCGACAGGTTTGCCCTGCCAATCCCGTGCCTGCGTCTGCTCTTTCGCCCACACCAACGTGCTTTCCTCCGCGCCGGCCGCGGCGAGGCGTCTGGCCTCCTGCGCCGTGCTATCGACACTGTCGCGCACGGCCGGCTGATAAGCTGGAGGAATGTCCGCTGTAGACGTCATCTTGTCTCGAGTAGAAAAAGACTCAGACTCGGCCAGTAAGTAATTATCAGCACAGCGCCAAGCAGAATAAAGAAGAACGGCAGCGTAGCCCGGTACAGCTCCAGTATCGGCTTGCCAAAACGATAACTCGCGATGAACAAATTCATGCCCACGGGCGGTGTGAAATAGCCGATCTGCATGTTAGCGAGAAAAATAATGCCCAGATGCACGGGATGTATGCCGTACGCGGTCGCGATCGGGAGGATGATCGGGACGATGATCACGAGTGCGGAGAATACATCGAGCATGGTGCCGAGCGCGAGCAGAAAGATATTCAACGCGATCAGGAAGGTCCACTTGCTGTCGATGGCTGCCTGTACAGCCTCGAACAGGCGTTGCGGAACTTCCGCGTCGATCAAATAGTTGGTCGACGCGAGCGACCCGCCGAGAATGATCAAAATACCGCCAACCAGAGTCATGGCCTCGCGCATGATCTCGGGCAACTCGCGCAACCTGATCTCACGATGAACCAATACCTCCACGATCAGCACGTACAGCGCCGTCACCGCCGCGGCCTCGGAAACAGCGAAATAACCGCTGTAGATGCCGCCAAGCACGATCAGGGGCAGCGGAATCTCCCAGGCGGATTCGCGCAGGCTCGCCGCGATATCGCCGCGCTCCCTGGGCGGTGCCGAAGCACGCTTTGGCGTTCCTTGCGCGATGCTCCAGATCGATAGCAAGACCAGCATCAGCAGCCCCGGCAAGATACCCGCGAGAAACAAGTCGTCGATGCTGACGGGCTCGTCCAACGCCATTTGCTGCGCCACCACGCCGTAAAGAATGAGCGGCAGCGATGGTGCGAACAGTAGTCCCAGGCTTCCGGAAGTGGTGATCAGACCAAGGTTGAAACGCTCGTCATAGCCCGCCTGCTGCAGGGCGGGATAAAGCAGAGCGCCAAGAGCGATAATGGTTACTCCGGAGGCTCCGGTAAACGCGGTGAAGAGCGCGCAAGCGGTCAGCGCGACGATGGCAAGCCCGCCTGGCATCCAGCCAAGCAGCGAGTTGCTAAGGCGCACCAGCCGCTGCGGAGCGCCGCTTTTCCCGAGCAGAAAGCCGGCAAACGTAAACAGCGGAATAGCCAGCAGCACCGGCATCTCGGCCAACCGGTAGATCTCGATCGGCACCACCGCGAGGTCGACCTCCTGACGCGAAAATCCGAGCAGCGCGCTGGCGGTAATCACGGCGAACAGCGGTGCGCCAAGCAGGGCCAGAATCAGTAGCGCAACGCCCGCGATGATCAACGGGCCTTACCTGTCGCTACGTGCGAACGCTACGACGCCCGCGTACGCCAACAGCAGATAACGCAATGCGATCACCGCGAATGCGAACGGGATAATCGTCTCCAGCCACCAGGCGGGAATACCCGCGAACGCGATTGTGCCGGTTTCCCAGTCCAGCATCACGAAACGCACGCCATGCCCGGCGACCACGCCGCATACGATTGACGTAAACAAGGCGGTGACGAACTGCGCGAGAAACCGCGACCTGCCCGGCAGCAGGCGTGACAGCGCATCAATGTTGATGTGTTTGTTCTCGCGGCTGGCCGCGAGCGCGCCGAGTAAGCCGAGCCACAACACCATGATCCGCAGCAGCGGATCGGTCCAGGCAAAACCGAGGTCGAAGAGGTTACGCAAGGCGATCTGCGCGCTCGCGATCAAGATCATCGCCGTTAGCACGATCGCAAGAATCGCATCTTCCATGCGATGAAAAAAACGAACAGCCGCGGTCATGCTAAACATTACTGCGCAGCCGCATCGAGGTACGATCTGACAGTCTCGTATGCCTGTTCGGTGAACGCTCCGCGGGCGCGCAGTCTTGCTATCGACTTCTCGGCGACATCCTTCCACGCGCCGAGTTCATCATCTGAAAGTTCAATGATTTCAATGCCTTGCTTGACAAGCGCTGCCTTCGCCTGCTCGTTGTCGCGGCGATTGATCTCGTCCAGCAAGCTGAACTTCTCACCAATGACGTCGCGTACGACTTGCTGATCTGCGGGCGTGAGCCCGGCAAACGAGTTTTTATCGACCACGAACAGAGCAAGCAAATACATCATTGCGCTGTCGGTCAGGTACTTCATGCGTGTGTGCCATTGAAAGGCGATCGCTCCGGCGGGGGTTGAACCGAGCGAATCGATGAGCCCGGTCTGAAGTCCGGTGTAGACGTCGGAGATGGGTAACGAGACGGGAGCAATACCGGCGGCCTTGAAAATCGTCTCGCCAAACACATCGCCCTCCGGCAACCACACCTTGCGCCCGCTCAGATCTGCGGGCCCGCGCACCGGTTTGTCCGACATAGGATAGACAAAACCACCTTCGCTGATACCAGCGGCGACAAAGCCATGTTGTTCCAGACCATCGATGATCGTTTGATCCATGCGGCTGCGCACATAGTCGACATCCTCGTAGGAATCGAACAGGAAAGGCAGGCTGTAGATTTGTACATCGGGATAGATGTGCGCAAGATCGCCGGCCACGAAGGCGCCCCCATGAAGCTGGCCGATGCGGATCTTCTTGAGCACGCTCAGATAGTTTCCCATCACGCCGCCCGGGTAGAACTTGAACTTCACCCGCCCCTTGGTTTTTTCCTTTACTTCTTCGGCGCCTTCGCGGATTACTTGCATCCAGTTCGAGCCCTCGGGGGCGATCGTGGCCATCTTGAGTGTTACGGCGAGCGTCGCCTGAGGGCCATACAGCGCAGTGAGCAATATTGCGGAAAGGCAAAACTTTGTGAGGATCATACGCATGAGTGTCAAAAGAATTCGTCGGCGCTTGCAGCCAGATCGTTGGCCTGATGTTGGGCGAAGGTGTTCATCAGCGTCAGTTCGGGCGCGACCGGATCGGCGTTCCGCACTTCCGCCACGAGCCTGTCATGCAGCTCGCGGTCGAAAACCAGGCGCGCATATTGTTTGGCGAACCACACTTTCGCCATCAGGTTACGGCCCTGCGACAGCTCGATGGCGCGCTCGAAATGTACACGCCCTTGTTCCGGTTTGCCGCCGAGGCCCGGCGGGCGCAGCGAGCCTATCACACCCAGGTAAAGATGCGCCGCGCCACTGTCGTAGGCCTCGTCAAGCTTTACCACGCGCTCGAACAGGGCTGTGATCTTAGGCAAATCGGCAATAGCGTTCCAGTCATCGTCGCGGGTCTGCAGCCACGTCGCCCACGAGGCGGCCAGCCCGTAGAGCGCCGGTACGTCGGTCTTGCCCGTGTTGCCGAGCACCGGCTCGAATCGATCGTAGGGTTGGTCGAGCACGGCGCATAGCCGGGTAAGTCGTATGCAAGCGGCGCGGCTTCCGAGATCTTTCGCTTTCCCGGCGAGGCGCCGGCGGCGCTCGTTGTCCTCGACAAAAACGGACGCGTATGCGCCATACAATTGCGCACCCGCCAGCAGCATGTTCTGGTTATCGGGATCGTCCGCGATGAAGCTGTCGATCAGTAACAGGTAGGCCGGCGCGCCTGCGCGTACTGTTTCCAGATCGTCCTGGTTCAGGATGGCCGCGGACAAATTGTTCGCCATGCGGCTGGTGGCCGATTTAAAAAGATTGGCGCAGCCGCCAAGCGCCAGGGCCGCCAGCAACATCCCCACTGCCCACGCCGCATTGTTGTCGTTCGTGATTGTCATAGCCTTGCCAATACATCGGACAGGCGTTGCGCCGGAATGATTTCAATTTTCGATGATCCGGATCGCGGTTTGTTGGCTTTGGGGATGATGGCGCGCTTGAATCCCCGCTTGGCCGCCTCCTGCAAACGTTCTTGCCCGTTGGGCACGGGGCGAATTTCACCGGCCAACCCCAGCTCGCCGAAGGCTACCATATCGGCGGCCAGCGGCTGGTCACGCAGACTCGACATGACCGCCAGCACCACTGGCAAATCGGCGGCCGTTTCACTCACGCGCACGCCGCCGACCGCGTTGACAAACACGTCGTGCCCGAACAGCGTCAGCCCGCCGTGGCGGTGCAGCACGGCGAGCAGCATGGCGAGGCGGTTTTGCTCGAGCCCGACGGCCGTGCGCCGCGGGTTGGCGAGCGGGCTCTCATCGACCAGCGCCTGGATCTCGACCAGCAAGGGCCGTGTGCCTTCGCGCGCCACCATGACGATGCTGCCTGCGACCGGCTCGTCGTGACGCGACAGAAAAATTGCCGAGGGATTGCTCACACCCTTGAGGCCCTTGTCCGACATCGCGAACACGCCCAGCTCGTTCACCGCGCCGAAGCGGTTTTTCACCGCTCGTAGCACACGGTAGCGGCCGCCGGAATCGCCCTCGAAATACAATACGGTGTCGACCATGTGCTCTAACACGCGCGGTCCTGCGAGCGCGCCTTCTTTTGTAACATGACCGACCAGAAAGATCGTCGTATCCGATTGCTTGGCGTAGCGAACCAGTTGTGCGGCGCAGTCACGCACTTGTGCGACCGAGCCGGGCGCCGATTGCAGCTCCTCGGTATAGAGTGTCTGAATGGAGTCGACGACCACCAGCCGCGGCGATGTTTTCTGTGCCGTGGCGATGACGCGTTCCACGCAGGTCTCGGTGAGCAGACCCGGCTTGTGTTCGCGTATGGCCGCTCGCAGTTCCAGCCGTTGGGCGCGGGCTGCGATCTGTTGCGCAGATTCCTCACCGCTTACGTACAGCGCGTTCACGTTTTTTACGGCCGCCAGTGCCTGCAGCAGCAGGGTGGATTTGCCGATGCCGGGGTCGCCACCGACCAGGATCACCGAACCATCCACGATGCCGCCGCCCAGCACGCGGTCAAGCTCGGCGATGCCGGTGGGCGCGCGCGTCTCGGCGCTCACTTCGATCTCGCCCAACGCCTGTGGGTGGTTGTGGCCCGCGTGGCCGCTGAAACGCGATTTACCGCCCGCTGTCGGACCGGCCGCGACTTCCTCCAGCGTGTTCCAGGCGCCGCAATCCGGGCACTGCCCCACCCATTTGCTGCTCATGGCGGCGCAGGCGCGGCACTGATACGCGGTCTTTGGTTTCGACATCGCGCGGATCAGGCCAGCTACAACTCGGCCCGCGCTCCGCGGCCCGGAAGACGAGGTTGCATCCGCACTGTTTTGACGGCGTTGTTCTTGATTTGCACGATCTCCATCGGGTAACCGTCTATCAGGACGCTGACACCGGGTTCGGGGATGTGCTCGAGATATTCGAGAATCAGGCCGTTGACCGTGCGTTGACCGCGACTGGGCACCTTCCAGCCCAGCGCGCGATTGAGCTCGCGAATGTGCATGCCCCCGTCTACGAGATACGTACCGTCTTTGCGCGGGTGAATGTCCTTGACCAGTTTGCCCGGATCGGTGCTGAACTCGCCGACGATTTCTTCCAGCAGGTCTTCGAGCGTAATCAAACCGAGCAGGTCGCCGTACTCGTCCACGATCAAAGCCATGCTTTGTTTTTCGCTCTGGAAGTTGAGCAGTTGACGCGTCAGCGGCGTGCCCTCCGGCACATAATAGGCCTCTGACAAAGCGGTCTCGAGTTGCTCGCGGGTCAGCTCGCCGTCGATCAAGTGGGCCAGGATCGAATCCATGTGCAGAAAACCCACGACGTTGTCGATGTTGCCCCGGTACACCGGCCGGCGCCGGAAGACATTGGTGCTGAGTTGGGTGGTTATCTCATCCCACTCATCGTCCAGATCGATGCCGATGATTTCGTTGCGTGGCGCCATGATGTCCTCGACGGTCGCCTGTTCGAGATCGAGCACGCTCAGCAGCATGTGGCGGTGTTTTTGCGGAATGAGTCCGCGTGTTTCGCTGACGACCGTGCGCAGCTCCTCCCGGGTGAGGGCGTTCGAGGGGCCGTTCTCTGCGGACAGACCGAACAGGCGCAGCAGGGAGTTGGCGATGAGGTTGACCACCCACACCAGCGGATAGG
>JBPCXK010000319.1:0-7056 GCA_051008635.1 Gammaproteobacteria bacterium | reverse complement strand
GAAACACCGACACATTCTGGAAAACGTTATCCATCGCTGCCGGCCCCGGTTGATCGCGCGCAATGCGGGCTGTAGAAAATGTGTGTTGTCATATCGGCTTTGTCAGTGTGCACTCAGTCCGTCAGCGAGCTCGCGCGCACGGTCCGCGGCGAGTTCGATAGCGCGGGCGAAATCCCGAATGAATCCGGCGCCGATGAGGTGATCGATGGCGCGTTCGGTCGTCCCGCCTTTGGAGGTGACGCGCGCGCGCAAGGTTGCCGCGCTATCATCGCTTTGCGAGGCCAGTTCCGCGGCGCCCAGGGCGGTTTGCAGCGTCAGCCGCCGCGCGGCCTCTTCCGGCAGCCCCATACGCTTGCCTGTCTGTTCCATTACTTCCATCAGCAACAGAAAGTAGGCCGGCCCGCTGCCGGAAAGCGCAGTCACAGGGTCGAGCAGGTTCTCCTCTTCGACCCAGACGGTGATGCCGACCGCGCGCATGATCTCCTCGGCAAGCTGGCGCTGATGCGCGCTGACTTTGGGAGTAGAAAACAGCGCCGTCGCTCCGCGGCGAACCAGCGCCGGTGTGTTCGGCATACACCGGACCACGGGCGCGGCGCCGCCGAGCCAGTGTTCGATATCCGGGCTGCGCACA
This sequence comes from Gammaproteobacteria bacterium, assembly GCA_051008635.1. Taxonomy (GTDB): domain Bacteria; phylum Pseudomonadota; class Gammaproteobacteria; order JBPCXK01; family JBPCXK01; genus JBPCXK01. The sequence continues at coordinate 6,425 of JBPCXK010000319.1, read as the reverse complement.
CCAGCGGCAATGGACATGACCAGAGTGCCCGCGGCTATGCCATTCAGTTCTGTGGCGGCGGCGCGCATCACTTGTGGCTTGACCGCGAGCAACACGATGTTCTGGTTCGCGGCCGCCTCACGGTTGCCGGCCGCCGTTTTGATATCCCTGAAGTCCCGGCGCACGCCCTCGAGCTGCTTCGAGTCCGGATCGGCGACTGTGATCTGATCCTGCCGCCACCCGCTTGCAAGCAGCCCGCCGATCAGGCTGCGCGCCATGTTGCCGCCGCCGATAAATGCAATCCTGGGATCAGCCATGGGTTGTCAGTCTCTCTGGGTCAGTTATGATTTTATGGTATTGACCGGATACTGCCAGACGCAAGATACAGCGTAGCAAGCGTGGTGTCATCGTTGACGCGGGCCGAATACTGCGGTGCCGATGCGCACCAGAGTCGAGCCCTCTGCGATCGCCGCCTCCATGTCGTTGCTCATGCCGATCGAGAGCGTGTCCAGCTCGAACCCGTCCCCGGCTAAAGACTCCTGCGCGACGCGCAAATCTGCGGCGTCGCGGCGCTGTTGTGCGGGGTCTTGCGTCGGCGCCGGAATCGCCATCAGGCCACGCAGGCGAATTCGCGGTAGCTCGCCGACGGCCGCCGCAAGCTCGGGGAGCGCCTGGGGGGTCACCCCGGATTTGCTGGTCTCCCCGCTGAGGTTGACCTGCAAACAAATATTCAGTGGTCCCAGCGATCCTGGTCTTTGGGCGCTCAGGCGTTCGGCGATCTTACGCCGATCCACGCTGTGCACCCAGCCAAAGCCTTCGGCTATACCGCGTGTCTTGTTACTCTGAAGCGGGCCGATGAAGTGCCATTCGAGCCCCAATTCCTCGGTTGCCGCGATCTTTTCAGCTGCCTCCTGAAGGAAATTTTCTCCGAACAGGCGCTGTCCGCATTCAGCCGCCACCCTGATTCGCTCGACGGGCTGGGTCTTACTCACGGCCAACAATGTTACGCTGGCGGGGTCACGCCCGGCTTGCCGGGCGGCGGCGGCAATGCGCGCTTGGGTCGCCCTCAGGCGTTCGCAAACTTTACACACTATGTTGTACTATAGTTTCCAATTGAAAACCGTCGTTTATCCCGGATTCGTTACGCTGAGTCTAATGGACGGGCTGCGATTAGCCTAGATTGCAGCCGGGCCGTGGGATTCCCCGCAAATGGCCTCAGCGCCGACGTAACGCCGCGCTGAACCAAGGGTGCGCCCCACAAACGATGCCGGTATTGAATCAGGTCATGTGCTGCGTTAGCAGCGTCACTTAAGGGAGGGTAGATGGACATAGCGCAGTTGCTTGCTTTCAGCGTTAAAAATGGCGCTTCGGACCTGCACATGTCCGCTGGTCTGCCTCCCATGATCAGGGTGGACGGCGACGTGCGACGTATTAACGTCCCGGCCATGGAGCACAAGGTCGTACACGGTATGGTGTACGACATCATGAACGACAAGCAGCGCAAGAATTACGAGGAATACTTCGAGACCGATTTTTCGTTCGAGATCCCGGGTCTGGCGCGCTTCCGCGTCAACGCCTTCAACCACAACCGCGGCGCGGGTGCGGTATTTCGTACCATTCCGACCAAGATTCTGACCCTGGAGGACTTGAGCGCGCCGGCCATATTCCAGGACATATCGATGTATCCGCGCGGCATCGTGCTGGTTACGGGGCCCACGGGTTCGGGCAAGTCAACCACGCTGGCGGCAATGGTCAATCACAAGAACGACGAAGAGTTTGGGCATATTCTCACGATAGAGGACCCTATCGAGTTCATTCACGAGAGCAAGAAGTGTCTGGTCAATCAGCGCGAAGTGCATCGTGACACGCATGGCTTCAGTGAGGCCCTGCGCTCGGCGTTACGTGAGGATCCCGACACCATACTGGTCGGGGAGCTTCGCGATCTGGAAACCATTCGCCTCGCGTTAACCGCTGCCGAGACCGGGCACCTGGTGTTTGGGACATTGCATACAAGTTCCGCCGCCAAGACCATCGATCGGGTGGTCGATGTGTTTCCGTCCGGCGAGAAGTCGATGGTGCGTTCTATGTTGTCGGAGTCGCTGCGCGCTGTGATCTCGCAGACGCTGTGCAAAAAGGTCGGCGGCGGCCGGGTGGCGGCGCACGAGATCATGATGGGCACGCCCGCCATTCGGAATCTTATTCGCGAAGACAAGATCGCGCAGATGTACTCCGCTATTCAAACGGGCCAGCAATATGGGATGCAGACCCTCGATCAGAACCTGAAAGAGATCGTCTCCAAGGGAATCATCAGCACTGATGAGGCGCGCAAGAAGGCGCAAAACAGGGACGATTTTTGATTGTTGAATGCTACGTCCGGTCCGCCTCGTCGGGCGAAGCCTGAAACCTTACTCAATCTGGAGCCGGTAATATGGACCGCGAAAAAGCCATAAGCTTTATGCACGATCTGCTGAGAACGCTACTCAGCAAAAAAGGTTCCGACCTGTTCATCACGGTCGGCGCGCCGCCGTCGATCAAAATCGACGGTAAGATGACGCCGATCACCAATCAACCCCTGTCACCCGCGCACTCCCAGATTTTGGTGCGTTCGATCATGAACGACAAACAGGCGCGCGAGTTCGAGGAGACGCAGGAATGCAATTTCGCTATCAGCCTGCCCGGTGTATCGCGGTTTCGCGTCAACGCGTTTACCCAGCGTGGAAGCGCCGGTCTGGTCGTGCGTGTTATCAATACCACCATTCCCTCATTCGAGGACCTCAATCTGCCGCCGATCCTCAAGGACATCTCGCTAACCAAGCGTGGTCTGGTAATTTTCGTCGGCGGCACGGGCTCGGGCAAGTCGACCTCACTCGCCTCCATGGTCGGCTACCGCAACGAAAACAGTCACGGACATATCATCACTATCGAAGATCCGATCGAGTTCGTCCATTCGCACAAGAAGTGCCTGGTCACGCAACGCGAGGTGGGCGTCGATACGGAATCCTACGAAATTGCGCTCAAAAACACGCTTCGTCAGGCGCCTGACGTGATACTAATGGGCGAGGTTCGTGACCGCGTGACGATGGATTACGCGATTGCGTTTGCCGAGACCGGGCATCTTTGCCTGACGACGCTGCACGCCAACAGCACTAATCAGGCGCTGGACCGCATCATCAACTTTTTCCCGGAGGAGCGACGCGCGCAATTGCTCATGGATCTTTCTCTCAACCTCAAAGGCGTGATTTCGCAGCGCCTGATCTCCCATGCCGACGGCCAGGGGCGTGTGCCGGCGGTCGAGGTGATGTTGAACACGCCGCTGATGAGCGATCTCATTTTCAAGGGTAACGTCCACGAGATGAAGCAACTCATTGCGAAATCGAACGAGGTCGGCATGCAGACTTTCGATCAGCACCTGTTCCAGCTGCTGGAGGAAGAGAAGATCACTTACGAGGACGCGCTGCGTAACGCCGACTCGGTCAATGATCTGCGTTTGCGCATCAAGCTGGAAGGCAGGAACGCCCAGAAGAGCAATCTTATGGGCGAAGTGGATCACCTGAAGCTGGAAGACAGTGCGGAAGATTCCGGGCTGGTTCTTTGAGGCCCATCGTCTGCAGCGGCGCAGCGCTGACGCAGCAAACCTATTAACGAGCGAAACCGGATATGAACATTCAGCCTTACCTCAAGTTGATGGCGGAGAAAAACGCCTCTGATTTGTTTTTAACCACGGCGGCGCCTGTCAGCATCAAGATCGAAGGTGAGACCAGACCGCTTAGCAAGACACCGCTCGCGCCCGGTATGGTCAAAAAGATTGCCTACTCTCTGCTCGACGAAGACAAGATCAGGGAGTTCGAACAGACCAAGGAAATGAACACCGCGGTGTCGGTCAGCAAAGTCGGTCGCTTTCGCATCAACATCTACCAACAGCGCGGCGAAGTCTCGATGGTCGTGCGTTACATCAAGGTGAACATTCCGGTTTTCGAAACGCTCAACCTGCCGCCGGTACTGCAGGACCTGATCATGCTCAAGAACGGCCTGATCCTGATGGTCGGCTCCACGGGTTCCGGCAAGTCAACCACACTGGCGTCGATGGTGGATCATCGCAACGCCAACAAGAGCGGCCACATACTGACAGTTGAGGATCCCATCGAGTATGTCTTCAGTCACAAGAAATCCATTGTCGGACAACGCGAAGTCGGGATGGACACCCTTTCATACGACAATGCCTTGCGCGAGGCCATGCGCGAGGCGCCGGATGTCATCATTATCGGCGAGATCCGCGATCGTAAAACCATGGAAGCCGCCATCACCTACGCCGACACCGGACACCTGTGCCTCTCGACTCTGCACGCGGTCAACTCCAACCAGGCGCTCGATCGAATAATCAACTTGTTCCCTACCGACGCTAAGCACCAGATTCTGATGGACCTGTCGCTCAACTTGCGCGGCATCATCTCGCAACGCCTTATCCCCGGTGTTGACGGCAAACGCAAACCGGCAGTAGAGGTAATGGTCACCACGCCCTATGTCAGCGAGTTGATCAAAAAAGGCGAGCTCGGCGAGATCAAGGAAATCATGGCCAAGGGCGGCGCCAGCGGTATGCAGACTTTCGATCAGTCTCTCTATGAACTGTACAAAGACAAAAAGGTCAGCCTGGAAGACGCCCTCAACAACGCGGATTCGCGCGGCAACCTCGAATGGCAAATCAACTTTGGCGGTGGCGTGAAGGGATCAGATGCCCCTGACGAGATAGACTTCGCCAGCCCCAAGGTGGCTGCTGCGGACGTCGATGCGGAGGAAGAAGAGGACAACACCATCGAGAACGCCAGCGACGGCGTGCTCGACGATCTGATTGCTGACTTCAGCCGGCAACAGGACGGGGATGGGGTTGAGGACGGATCCGGCGAGGGGCAGGCGAAGGCGGGGTAGTTGGTTGGCATCCGGCGGTTGGGGGCGTTAAGCATTGATGTGAAGTCCTTGCTGTTGGGCCGCCTTGTGACGTGTGTTTCGACACGTAGACTTCGGTATCGCCTCTCTTGAGGTGACGCTCTTGCTTCGTGAACGGCCGGGTGGCGAGTCCCGCAGCGATAGCGCGCCGTTTGTCCGACCCCCGGCCCCTTGCCAAAGGGTCACTCGGACGGATTCTCGAAACGTCGCTGGGCGGTAAATTTCTCCGCAAACTCGATCATGTTCTCCATCTTCTGGATACGCCGTTCGTGTTCAAGGAAATCCCTGTCTCGCGTTTTGGAGTCTTCACGAAAGGCCAGCGCCATGTCCGCCACCGCAATTTCCAGTCGCTCGATCCGATCTGTCAGCTTGATCATGTCGGCAACGGCATCCATGATTCGAGAGATTTTCACGGGCGAGCTTTCCTGTGCCTGCGTGACTTCGCGCGCGCGCGATAAAAGTCAAGCGTGGCGCGAACCTCGCGTTCCGCACGATCGATGGCGATATTGGCCCTGCCGATTCCCGCCTGGAGCGCCTCGACCAGGGCCTCGAGCTCAGGGTGCTGGATTTCGCTGTCGTTTAGGTCGCGCGCATAGGCTTCGGCCGCGCGGCGGTAGACTTCACTGATCGAGCAATCCAGCCGTCCGGCGAGGGCGCGAATGCGGGCTTTCTGCGCCGCCGGCACCATGATTTGTGTTCGTTGAAGCTGTTCGCCACTCATAACACATCCGTTACACAATTTTCGTAGCTTTGTTACACAATAGTAACCCACTGAGCGTGCGTGTGTCACCCGCCGGGGCTGGGCGTGCACGGTGAATTTGTGCTGACGAACTCCTGCAACAACATCAATAGGTTTGCATGCAATTCTGGACTTCAGTGCCCAACGTTGCATAAAAAGCGCCCGAATGTGCTTTCAACACGCAATGAGGCATCAAAATGCCTCGAAACACTTGAAATACTTGCTGTGCTACTGCGCCTCGACGGCCAGAATAAATTTACCGTGGCTGGGCGTGCCCCATAAAGTCAGGGCTGGACGCCGCCGCGCGTAAAACCCCGTCGTGCCTGAGCAACTGCCGGCGTTGCGCTGGCGCCCCTGTCAAACAAGGGTAGAATGTGTGCAAAATCGCCGTATGGAGCCACGCGAGGATCAAGCTTGACGAGAATACAATGAGCCGACCCCACCCCCTGCCACGCTATACCTTCGAGGACTACGACAGCTTCGATCGCGGCCCCAACGGTGAGCGCTTCGAGTTGGTCGACGGCGCCATCATCGCCATGGTCGGGGGCATCTCGGCATACAACCTGATCATCAGCAACATCCAGATGGCGCTCAACAACGCCGTGCGCTCGCCCTGCCGCGTGTATCGCGAGACGTTTCGCCTGCGTGTGAACGATGACAGCTTTTACCCGGATATATTCATCACTTGCCAGCCAATAGCCCCCAATGCCACTCAGGCCACCGACGCTAGCGTCGTCGTCGAGGTGGCCTCGGATAGCACTCGCAT
>JBPCXK010000318.1:0-4782 GCA_051008635.1 Gammaproteobacteria bacterium | reverse complement strand
TGTATGGCCTGCTCACCGCCTTGTGCGTAGCGTTCTACCTCGTCATGCAGAGCTTCGGAAAAAAGCACAAGCAGGACATGAGTCCGACCAACGCTGTTGCGGGCGTGGCTGGCACCGTTGTGTGCCTGCTGGCGATCCTGTTCGGGGCTGAAAGCCAGGGCTTTCTCCACGTCCCCCCGCGGGACTGGGGAATCGCTCTGTTGTTCGGCGGCGTACAGCTGTTCTTGCAGTACGCCGCTGTTACACGGGCGATCGATACGCCCAAGAAACCGGGGCTCTCCCCATCGCTGGTCAGCATCATCATGCTGAGCGATCTCCTGATCAACCCGGTATTGGTTTTGATCGCCGGGATGTTGGGGATCGCAGGGATGGACGAGCCGATAGATGGAGCCAGGATAGGGGGAGGCGTGACCGTGACACTGAGTGTCGCGTTCAGCCTCGCTATCAACTGGCGCGAGCAACGCCGGCGTCAGGATGACCCTCGAGCTTGCCAGACGGACAGCGCGCTCGAGCATAGATTGGACACGCTGATTCAGCTGTTGAACGACATGCTTGATCCGGATCGCGAGGCCGATGACTGTCGCTAGTCCTCTGCACCTCGGTCCTTAACGCGGTTAGGCGCCAACCCCCTTGCGGGGTTGACGCCTGGCCTATGTTCAACCTCCTATTCCCCGCCCGCGCTTCGGCGCGGGGGGAAGGGAAGCGCATGGCTACTTGGGCGGGGTCGCGCACGTGTCTGTGAGCAACTTCTCCTGTGCGCATGTGCGTCGAGATGTGTACAGGAGAGGCAGTTCATCCAGGCTACCGCTGTCGCGGTGCAAGGCCGCCACCGATTCCGCGCGATGCCGGCCACCCGGGAGCGTTCCCTACGAAATCAAAAGCCACTCGACCCCACCCGCGGTGCAGGTTTCGCTCACCGCAGGAATATTTTTTCGGCGTTTTTTGGATAGACGCCGAGAAATGTGAAGTTATTTCTGGCAGAGCCCTTAGCTGGTAGGAAGATAAAGGGAGGCAGGGAGAGAAGAAAAAGTAGAGTGGAAGTCGGGAGGGATAAGAAATAGAAGATAAAAGACGAAAAAAGGTAAGCAGGGGAGCACTTTCTCATGCTCGAAGGAAGATTTCGTAGATGGGTGATGGTTTGATGGTGGGGTTCGTTCCCCACCCCACGGGGGCTGCGGGATCATCACGCCAATCGGTGACGGACGTGCGCTAGCGGGCTGCCCCCGTGACCGCAAATGAGCCGGTAGCCGGCACCACGCTGGGAAACACGTCCAGATCCGTGTTCATCGTAAGCCGGACCTGATTGCTACCGTCCAGATTCATCCTGAACACTTCGTGGCGACCCGGTACGGTTCCGGGAAGGTCGTTGGTAAAGGTGGAAAAGTAGAGCGCCTGATCATCGCTCGAGAAGTCGAGACCAAAGACACTGAGGCCGCTGACGGGTGGCACGAGAGCGATGACGTGCTGGACGTTCAGATTGCCGACGACGTCGAAGGTGGCGACCCGAATCTCACCGGGTGTTCCGGCAGCGAGTTGCTCGCTGGTTGTGGCAAAGTATGCAAGCAACAGTCCGGAGTGAGACACCACCGGCTGCTCCTCCATTACGTTTGGCGTATCCGTAAGGCGTACCGGCGGGGTCGTATCCCCTATCGACTTGATGAACAGATCACGATCGTTGATGTTACTGTTGATCGACCGCTCAAAGACGATATGGGTGCTGTCGACCACGTCCGCACTCAGATCGAGCTCCCTCGCACCAGGCATGGTGATCTGCGTCACACCGCTGCCGTCGGGCTGAGTAAGCCATATGGCTGACGTGATCTGGGTGCGATCGACATACACGATAAAGTACGGGTCTGCGCGACTCCACTTCGGAAATTCTATGCTGGTAGGGACGGCAGGGTCGGCGGGATTCACCCTGATCTCCGTTATGTCACTGCCGTTGACGTTCATGGTCAGGAAGCCCGTGAATGAGGGATCCGACAGGTCGACGGAATCAAACACGATCCGCTGTCCGTCGTGACGCACGTCCGGGTGAGTGTCTATGTGATCGGGATTGGCCAGGCCGATCAGCGCGCCGCCATCAGCGTTCATCTTGAACAGGGCGGGCGCGCTCATCGTGTTCTCGTCTACAACGAGCTGGCGGACGAAAACCACCTGTTCTGGTACGGCTTCCCTGCTCGTTGGGTCGGTCCCGGCGGTGATTTCCGCGAGGTTGCTCGCGCCGTCCGAGTCGTCGTCGGGGAATTGGTAGTCCTGATCGGTGAAGTCGACGGTATTTCTGCCGTTCACGAGCGTCGTGGTCTTCTCGCCCGTGGCCAGGTTGACAACGCCGAAGGCCGTTGTTGGACATCTGAACAGGATTGAGATAACGCTGTCTTTCATGGGCGGGTTGGGAATGCGGGCCGTGGCCATGCCGTTGCTGACACTGAGGTTGTGCAGCGCGCCGCCATCTATCTGCACGAATCCTTCCAGGGGGCAGGTGGCGGGCAGGGTGCTCGTGCGTATCGCCGATGGCAATGCCGAGCCAAGCTTTCGCTCATCGTCGGTGACGCCCTGATCGCAGGCGCCCAGCAACAAGGAGATGAGCGCTATCCCGGCTCGAAAGGACCGCGCAGCGCTTGTTGACACCTGATCTCCCATTGTTGGCGCTATTGCCGGCATGCCATGATGTTGCCTGGGAAAATTTATTGCGGGACCGTGCCCGTGACCACGAGCTCATTGTTGTCGCCACCGCCTCCGCCTCCGCCAGCGGCGACGGCGATCGCGGCGACTGCACCGACGCCGAGCGCGGCCAAAACCCACTTGAGGGTGCCCATCCCACCGGGTTTCTTTTTCGCTTGCGCGGTGACGGCTTTCTTCGCCGCGACCGGCGTAGTGGGAGCGAGCTGCGTTACCGTCGCCAGCAGGGGTGTGAAGGAGGACCCGCGAAGCAAAACGTTGCCCGACAGATCAGCGGCTTCGATGTAGTATTCGACCCCGGGCGCCTGAATGGCTTCGTATGGAAGGGTGGTCTTGTACAGGCTGGTCCCTGCGCTGGGCATCATGGTCTCGCGCCGGTACTGTTGCGCGCCTTTCTTGCGATAGTGCAGGATCACCGATTTTACCCCCTGATCGTCGGTCACGGCGGCCGCAAACACCGCCGGTCTGCCAGCAGCGAGCGGCGTTGCGCTGGGGGTATGCCTGATCACCGGGGCGGCATGATCTGTCGCGGACTGCTGGGCGTGGAGTAGCGGCAGGTATGCCAGGGAAAGACTCAGGACGACGGCGAAAAAACGACGCAGGATCAGCGTGTTCATTGCTTTGGTTTCCAGTAATCGTGCAGCTTTCGTCAGTGTACAGGTCCGTCAATTTTCCATACGCATGGGGTGGCTGAACGGATTATATCCGCCGACCAAAGCGAACACCGAGTGTAAAGATTGTTGTCTTGCTTGCTTTCTCGAGAACGTTTTCCCCTCGGGATTACCACTCGATCTTGCGCCAGGAATCTCCCTCCTTGGCGGTGATTAATCTGGATTGCTGCCAGCTTGGGGCAGGGATAACCGTATCCCCGGTCGCGGTGATCAGTTTCTCAATCGTCATCGTGGCCGACGCGGTTCCGTCTGGTTCCAGAGCAAGGTCGGAGACTCTGACACCGATGACTTTGTGGCGGCCGAACAGATAGACGATAAACTCGTGTTTGTCGGCGGATAAACGCGCTACTCTTTGCAGACGTTCGAGGTTGCGATGCTCGAGCGCCAGCTTGAACTCCATGAACAGGCCGTTCACGAAGGCGATGTCCGTTGGAGCGACGACGTTGCGCGCGGCAGTTTGCGTGCGCTGCTTCTCTTTTTCTGTTTCGAGCAAAGCCGCCTTTCTTTCCTTTTCTATTCTTTGTCGTCTCGCTTTTTCGGCGGCGCTTTTTATTCTGGCGCGTATCTGCGCGGCCTCGGCGTTGTCCGGTTCAATATCTTCCAGGGCTATCAGCTGCTGCTCTGCTTGCTGCGTCTGGTTTTTGGCGAGAAAGTCGTTGGCGCTATCCAGATGGTGTTGGATTATTTCTCGTATGCCGCTCTTCGCCCGTGCATTGTCCGCATCCAGCGTCAGTACCTGCTGATAATCCGCCAGCGCGAGCTGCCCGGCCGCCAGCTTGTCGTCCGCTCTCGCCAAAAGACCGGCGATTTCGATTGCCTGTTCTCGTGCGGCGATCTGGGCGTGCAGTTTGGAAGCGTGGGTGTACTGCGGTTTGATGTCCTCTATGATGCGCAGGTGTTTTTTCGCGGCGGCTGTCCGGTTTTCCATAAGAGCCTGGTTGAGCAGGCTTGCATGATGGTTGATGATGTTCTGGATGCCGCTCTGCGCGCTGAAGTTGCCTGGTTCGATAGTCAGAATTTTCTGATAGAGAGCCAGGGCGCTGTCCGCGGCTTGTTCGGTCCGCTCACCCGTACTCCATTTAGCGTTGGCATCCGCCAGCAGCGCCGTGACTGTGAGGCGTTGCTCTCGCCTGTCAAGTTGCAGGCGCAGCCGTGAAGCGATCGAGTTGCGCGGTTCGATCCTGTGTACGGTCTCCAGGTGTTCCTTCGCCTTGCTTGTCTGATTGCGCGCGAGGAACTGCCTGGCCAGCCCGAGGTGGTGAGCCACCAGGCTTTGCACGCCGCGTTTCGCATCGACATTGTGAGCGTCGATCTCGAGAACCCGCTGATACGCGGCCAGCGCGCTGCCGTACCTTGGCTCGGTCAGCTGCCCCGCAACCACCTTGTTGGTAGCATCGGCGAGCAGAACGCTGACGATATCCTGAGGATC
>JBPCXK010000317.1:0-4443 GCA_051008635.1 Gammaproteobacteria bacterium | reverse complement strand
GCCAACATCGGCCTGGTGCCGCTGTTGCTGACCGTGTTCACGCTGGTGTTTGTGTTCCTGCGCAAACGCGTTCGGCGAAGATAATGATAGATCATGAAAGCCCGTAACCTCGTCGCTCTCGCCGGGGCCGCAGTGGTCACGCTCGGTTTCGCTCTGTGGCAAAACACGCAACGCACACCGGATACCGAATCCGCCTCGGGCGCGTTGTTGATCCCCGACCTAAAGGCAAAAATAAACGATCTGTCGGAAGTGAGACTCGTCAAACGCGGCGCCGAGTCCGCGGTTACCTTGAACAAAGCGGAAGGCGGCTGGGTAGTCGCGGAAAAGGACAACTATCCGGCCGACGTCGGCAAGCTGCGTAAATCACTGCTCGACCTGGCGGACGCCAAAGTTCTCGAGAACAAAACCTCGAAACCGGAGCTCTACGCCAGGCTCGGCGTCGAAGACATGACCGCCAGCGAGGCGGCGGGCAGTCAAATCGAGCTGAAAGGCATGGACGCGCCCATGTCCGTGATCATCGGCAAGACCGCCCAGGGAGCGAACGGGACTTATGCGCGCATCGTGGACGAGGAACAGAGCGTGCTGGTGAGCGGTCGGCTTACCTTCGACACCGAACCGCTGAACTGGCTGCAGCGCGACATCATCAATATAGCTGCCGGGCGCGTGCAGGAGATCAGGATCTCGCAACCCGGCGGCGAGCTACTGACGGCAAGCAAGGCCGGGCGCGACCAGCAGCATTTCGCGGTCGGCGATTTGCCCGACGGGCGGGAGCTGGAGTCCCCCGGCAGTGTGAACAATCTGGCCTCAGTGCTTGGAAACCTGCGGCTCGACGACGTGAAAGCAGTCAGCGAAATCAGCGTTGATGAGAAAGAGCCGGTCGAGACCGTGGTAAGCACCTTCGATGGTCTGGTCGTGACGGGCAAGGCCTTCGAGCTCGACGGCAAACAGCATGCGGCTTTTGCGGCGAAATTCGATGCGGAACAGGCGCAGCGGTTCAGCGAGGAGCCGCACGGCGAGGAAGAGCCGAGCGGCGAGAACGCTGAGGGCAAAACCGGCGACCAGGCCTCTGCCGCTGACCATGACAAAATCAAGAAAGAAGCCGAACAGATCAACGCCCGGCTAGGCGACTGGGTCTTTCAGATTCCGAACTTCAAATACGAAAACCTCACCAAAAAGATGGACGACCTGCTCAAGCCGCTGGAAGAAGAGCCGGAGTCCGCGGCGGAGGCGCCACCTGAGGACAAGCCGGAGAGCTGATCCGCCGGCACGTTCTTATTCGAACGCACAAGAAGTTTTTCTCAGCTTTCTTTGCCGCATCACGAGTCGACGCTTGTGCAAATGGGCCCCCGGCCCAGACTCCTTAAAATCGCCTCCACTCCAAAAACCCGGAATCTCCGGAAACGATGTGGAGCCTACATGGAAAAGGAAATTCCATGTCAGCTATTGAAAAAGCAACTTTCATGTCAGCCATCGTTGCGTTTGACACGTTTTTTTCCTGTGGCGGCGCATCGGCGTTTGCCGCAACGGAAAGCCTGTCAGAGGGCATGCTGACCCGAATGACAGGCACGCATGACCGGGGCTGAGCGGTGATGGTGACAAACCCATGTAATAAATGGAATTGCAGATTGTAATCGATTAGATTACACTCTCAGTCCATGGTCAGGAGGTTTCGCCACAAGGGATTGAAGCGATTCTTCGCGGACCCTCGTTATACCGACAAACGGGGTATCAGCGCCGATATCGCGGACCGTCTTGTTGTGATTCTCGATGCGTTGGATGTTATCGAACAAGCCGAGGAGATGGACATTGCGGGTCTGTATTTCCACAAGCTAAAAGGCTCTCGGCGCGACGAGTATAGTGTTCGTGTGACGGGCAACTGGCGAGTGACCTGGCGAATGCAAGGCACTGACGTCATAGACGTGAACCTGGAGGACTATCACTAATGAGCCGTAGACCATCGCACCCGGGAGCGCTTATCCGTAATGTGATTCTGCCGGAGACTCGGCTGACTGTCAGCGAGTTGGCGAAGCGATGTGGTGTCGCTCGCAATACGATGTCGAAACTCATCAACGAAAGAGGTGAAGTGACTGAAGATCTAGCCATTCGACTTAGCCGGGTGCTGGGGAGTACACCACAGTTCTGGCTGGGCATGCAGTCAAAGCTTAATCTGTGGCGGTTGGAACAGCGGAACAAACGCATCTACGCTCAGATGGAGCGGATACACGTCGCCTAGCCCGCATATCTCACCACGATGACGAGCCCTCGCTTGATCTTTGAATCCACAACGAATTTTCCTCACTCGGAAATACAGCTCGTATTCCGCTCGATCAGAAAATCCGTTGTGGATTCAAATCTCGGCGCGATCATCTCGCCCCGTGGTGAGATATGCGGGCTAGTGGTCCATGCGGTTAATTAGGCAACTTTTGTTTGGCCCGCTCAACGGCGGCCAAAATACTCGCCGCGTCCTTTTTCCATTTAAACGGTTTCGCCAACTCTCGATTGCACTTCAACATAGCGCGTGAGCTCATCTTTGAGGTCCCGCACACTGGAGAACGAGGGAATCAAGGGTGGCACTGGCCCCTCATTTTTTGACGCGCTAATCCAATAGCGACAACGCCAGGTCGCTTGCGTGCTTCATCGCCGTTTCGCATGCCAGGTCAATGTACATTGGGCACTGGCGCAATCGGCGGTCATTTCGCCTCGACACGCGAAGCGGGTAAACTGATCGCATGGACCGACGCACGACAATCACGCCGTGACAAGGCATGGAACTGCCCGGAATAAACGAGACAGTGCCGCTACGCAGACTCAGGGAGATCTGCGAATTCTACGGCCTGCAGGACCTGTGGGCCAAGATCGAAAAAGACCCGCCGCCAAAGCCGTTCATGAGCGACGGCTGCTCCATGTGGGTCGATGCATGGCGGGGTGTCAACATTTACCCCGCATGCTTCCTGCACGACCTGAAGTACTGGGCGGGATATCCCGACGAAGATGTCGCCAGACTCATAGCGGACGCCGAGTTGATGATCGACGTCGCCAAATTGCTCGGCTCAACCAAGATGGCTGAGACCATGTTCCATGGCGTGCGCATCGGCGGGCACGAACGCCTCAAGCGTTCGTTTTCCTGGGGGTTTGGTCGGAACAGATAGTCACGAGCTGTCTGTCATATTGCGGGGAGCGACTTCGGGGGGGTGTCGCAAAGTCAACGAGGACACCGGTAGGTTGGTGCTGAGCGACAGCGAAGCCCAACGGGCGATTGCCCTGAGATATCGCTGCTGAGCGCTGCGAAGCCCAACGTGCGATGGCGCCCACAGGCAGGCTCGTTGGGCTTCGCTGCGCTCAGCACCAACCTACAACACCTCTAAGGCGCCTCTAAGCGATACCCCTCCGGGATGAAGTAAAGGTGGTCGTTCGCCTGGCGCACCAAATGACACGCGACGCAATACTCGACCTTGTCCGCGCCCTGCCCTTTTGTTTCGCCGAACAACTTGCCGTCAGGTTGAATCTGGATGTATTTCCAGTCGCCCGTGACGTAGTTGAACCCTTCCGGCATCTTCTCCATGACGTACAGGGGGCCAAGCAGAATCTCGCCCGATTCCGCGACCGCAAAGCTGTCTTTGGCGATGATCGAACCGACCGGCAGTTTGCCGGCCTGTTCAAACTCTCCGTATGCCGCGGCGGCGGCGTTCGCATAGTTGTTCAGATACTTGTTGCCGTGGGTTGTCGACAGATAAGGAGCGGTATTGTAGCGGCGCCATTGCTGATACGACGTTGCGGCGGGCAAGCCTGACGCCGGGTAACCAGCGGCCAGGGCGCCGCGGATGATGTCGTAGATCCTGCCGGTCTCTTGCGGTGACAAATTAGCGGGATTCCGCAGACGAAAATGGTGGCGCGGATTGTCGACGTCGCCACTCAGCGTACTGATCTCGACGTCGGCGCCCGTTCCGCTCCTGAACGGAGCGAGAGCGGCCAGCGCCATCACGGCAACACGGTACCCCCAGGATGCCTCGGCCATGTAGGTAAAAGACCTGCCGGGCGGCCGAATTATTCCACTGCCTGGTGGCTCGGCACCACGGTAAGAGGTTAACCCGTATTTCTCACCACGATGACGGCGCTGGCTTGATCTTTGAATCCACAACGAATTTTCTTCTTCTCGGAAATACAGCCCGTATTCCTCGTTTCAGAAAATGCCTTGTGAATTCAAATCTCTGCGCGATCATCTCGCCCCGTGGTGAGATATGCGGGTTAAATCCTCGGACCAACCGTGCGAGAATCGTAATCGGCGGCTTGAAACCGTCTATTTGGCTCCCAAGAGGGTACTGATTCCGAGAACGAAGCCGAAAGGAGGCTCGATGATAAATACAACTCTGAAAAAGGGCTCGCTGGTCGCAGCCTGCTTTGCGCTGACCGCGCAAACGGGCATCGCCGCGCAGTGCACCAACG
>JBPCXK010000316.1:0-3434 GCA_051008635.1 Gammaproteobacteria bacterium | reverse complement strand
GCATTAGTTAGGGCACACTGAAGACCAATGAGCCGGTCCTGATTTCCTCCAGTATTACCGACAAACCGCCCCGTTACTCGCTCAAACGACTGCTTTACAATCGGGAAATTCCTGCAGCCCTCGATTGCCCGCTTCATGTCCATAAGGTGTTTTCATTGCGGCACGGCATATGCCGAATTTCAGCCTCGATGTCCGAGTTGCGGCGCGCCCCTGCCAGTCCCCGCAGCGGCTGCCACGACTGGTCCAAAAGGCCATTCTCGGGTTATCAGCACCAGAACCAAAGTACTTTTCGCTGCGCTATTACTCCTCATCGGTACGCTTACAGCGTACGGCGTTTATCTCAACTACGTCCGGGTTGACGAAATCGCTACGAAGCTCGGCGAAAACGATGCCCGAAAACCCCTCCCTCCGCTGACAAGCACAGCGCCGTCACGCCCGGCTCCACAAAGGCCCGACGAAGACTTTCTCATCTATACGCTCGAACGGACCGTCGCAGCCGACGCAATCCCGCTTAGCACGGCGCCGGACATCGACTGCAGCACATTGCCGACAAAGGCAAGGAAAACAACATTGGATGTTGTCGATCGTTCGCCAGAGAATGAAAGCGCATCCGGTTACCAAAACAACGTTAGCAATGAGGATTCGGACGAACAACTTCATGTTTTCAGTACGTACAGCGGCGCGCCCCATGTTCAGATACACAGGGCGGACCACAACTCCGTGTTGCTGCTGGCGAGCTCAGCAGAAACCCTTTGGCATGTCGACATCGAGGAGGGATCGAGAATTGAGAAAATAATCGCCCAAGGCGGCGTTCGCGAAATACGCCTGCGTTTGTTCTACGTTATCGACAGTCTCGACCTGGGCATTAGGCCAACGACGAGAAATAAACCTGACTTGAATCTGATTCCGTTTGAGCGGATCACCAGCCAAAAAGCATGCGTTCCCTTCGCTTATTCGTGGAAAAAGGATGGCAAGGGCGAATTCCGCCAGTTCATCGTGAGTGTCAGAGAAAACACAGGTCTCGTTGAGTCCACCTATCAGGGCGCGTACAGCCCGCCCGGTTCTCCAAATGTCGTTTTCAAACTGCCGTTTGCGACACGCGCGAGAGGAACATACCGTATCAACGTCCTCAAGACGAAGTCGCCGACGGACAAAGAAGTTGTCACTTTCGGAACGACCCGGAAGTTACTGCAGGCGCTTGGCGCACTCCAGGAAAAAGGCATGCTGCCGACAGCCATCCCGACCGCAAAGCTTGGTTCGGAAGGGCGCTTGATGGAGTTCAAACGGCTTGATGTGAGTAGCTCGCGAGCAGCCAGAGCGATCCGGGCAAGACCCAACGTCGAGTGTGATAACAGAGGTAACACTACTATAGTGGGCGACGACAGAGATAACTTTATCAAATGTGCTTACGGAGAAAACATCCACTTTGCCGGGCGCGGGAAGGACACAGTCGACGATTCCTGGGGCGATGACATTCTTTATGGCGGCCCGGGTGACGACACACTCGACGCCGGTTGGGGGACCGATGTTCTGGTATTCAACAAGGGTTGGGGGAATGACGAGCTCGAAAAGACCTGCCACTACTCGCGATACCAGCCAGACAGCACGCTCGGCGCTGCGGGGCAACCCAAGTGGCGGTGGCCTTACGTGAACTTCATCGTGTTTGGCGAGGGTATTCACGAGCAGGACATCGAGTGGGTTGGAGACAAGATACGCAACACCGCAACCGGCGATTCAATAACACTCAAGGACAAATGCTTCAATCTCGTGTTCAGCGACTCGAACGATAGCGACAAGTAAGCTCAACATGCCCCAACCATTCCCACACCTCTTCTCACCACTGACCCTGCGGCACAGAACCCTGAAGCACCGCGTCGTGTTCGGCGCGCACACCGCCAACATGGCGGAAGACGGCCTGCCCGGCGCGCGCCACCTCGGCTACTACACCGAACGGGCGAAGGGCGGGGCGGCGATGATCGTGGTGGAGCCCGTGCCTGCGCATCGCACGGGCGTGCTGACGCGCGGCAATTTCCGGCACGAGGACGACAGCATCATCCCCGCGTTTCGCAAGATCACCGACGCTTGTCACGAGCACGGCACGGTGATGATTCATCAGCTCTATCACGTCGGTCAGCACGGCGACGCTGACAACTCTTTCGAGCCGTCTTGGTCGCCCTCGGGCCTGCCGTCCTATCACGACGCCGACGGCAGCCATGCGATGAGCGAAGCGGAGATCGAAGAGCTCATCGAATCGTTCGCCCAGGCCGCGCGGCGCGCGCGCGAATCCGGATTCGATGGGGTCGAGTTGTTCGCGTCGTACAACTCCTTGATCGAGCAATTCTGGCTGCCGTGGTCCAATCGCCGCGAGGATCGCTGGGGCGGCGCGTTCGAAAACCGCATGCGCTTTTCGCGTCTGATCGTGGAGCGCATCCGCGAGCTCGCCGGCGAAGATTTCATCATCGGTTTATCGGTCAGTCTGGACCCGGAAACATCGGTTGCGCTGTCTGTAGAGGCCCTGCAAGAAATCGCGGCCTGGCATGACGAGCGCGGTTTGATGGATTACATCACGTGCGGGACGGGTGGCTACTTCAATTTCGACGCGCTCATCCCACCGTCGCTTTATCCCGACATGTTGGGACGGCCGTATGCCGCCGCGCTCAAACAGGCCGTCAAACATGCATGCGTGCAGGCCGAAAGCCATATCCGCACACCCGCTAACGCCGAGCAGATCATCGCCGCGGGCGAGGCCGACATGGTCAGCCTCGTGCGCGCCCAGATCGCCGACCCGCAGCTTGCCAACAAGGCGCGCGAAGGCCGGCCGGAAGACATACGGCCCTGTATCTCCTGTAATCAACTCTGCTGGGGCAGGCGTCATCGCGACTACTGGATCTCATGTCTGGTGAATCCTTCCGCCGGGCGCGAGTTCGAATGGAGCGACAAGCAGACCCGGGCTGCCAAAAGACCACGTCGCGTGCTGGTAGTCGGCGGCGGACCGGCCGGACTGGAAGCCGCGCGTGTGGCCGCGGAACGTGGTCACCGCGTGACGCTTGCGGAGAAGAACAAAGAACTGGGCGGACAGTTCCGGCTCGCAGGCCTGCAACCCAGCCGCGGTAAGATCCTCGAAAATCTACAATGGCACGAAACCCAACTGCGTAAGCTGCAGGTGCAAGTGAAGCTTGAAACCGAGCTGGACGCGGGAGCGATCAAAAACTCCGGGGCCGACGTGGTGATACTCGCAACCGGCAGCACTCCCGGCATAAGCGGATTCCAGCGCAGCCTGCCGGAAATCGATCAGCTCCCTGGCTCAGAGCAGGACAACGTGTTCAGCATCCAGGAAATTCTCGCGGGCGACGCGACGCCGGGTAAGCGTGTGCTGTTACTCGACGACCTCAACGACTGGCGCGGCGTGGGCACGGGCGTGCTTCTGGCCGAGA
>JBPCXK010000315.1:0-2525 GCA_051008635.1 Gammaproteobacteria bacterium | reverse complement strand
GCAGCAGAACGCGCAGCATACTGGCACGACCCACGTTCTGGCCCGCATTTCAGCTTCTCGCCCGGCCCCCGGGTTCGCGCCTGGAGATGCCCACAACGCCCGCGTCGCTCGTTTCCGCGCCCGATCTGCGCGCGGGCCACAATGTTGCTAATCGGAGGCCAGTATGCCTAACGGAACCGTCAAATTTTTCAACACCGCCAAGGGCTACGGTTTCATCCAGCCCGAGGATGGCTCCAAGGACGTATTCGTGCACATCAGCGCCGTGGAGGCCTCCGGCATGAGCACGCTGACCGAAGGTCAAGTCGTCAGCTTCGACGTGGTCGAAGAGCGCGGCAAGAACGCAGCCGCAAATCTGAAGCCGACCTGACGCGGTCGCGGCACTGCGTGCGCAAAGGGCGGCGCGCCCGGCTGCGAGAGCACGAAGATGCCTGGGGTCTCGCCACCAGGCTGCCCGAGCCACCGGCCGACACTGGGCCTCGACAGGGCGTAGCGGTCGACTGGCAACCCAGAACCGATCGCGGTGCCCATCGCCGATTCAGGGATCGGGGCGCACAACCTCGATCTCGAACAGGCGCGGCCAGCGCTTGCCGGTCACCAGCAGCCGCTTGCTCACACGGTCGTAAGCGATCCCGTTCAGCACATCCTCATCGCCGCGCCTGTAAATCAAGGGCAGCAGGTCACTCAGGTCGATCCAGGCTTGCACGCGTCCGCTGTCCGGATCGATCCTGGCTATGGCATCGCTGTGCCAGATGTTGGCGTAGACTGATCCGTTTATGTACTCGAGCTCGTTGAGCAGCGCTACGGGCTCGGTGCCGTCGCGCACGCTCACTCGCGATAGCTCACGGAACGACGCCGGATCCAGAAAACGCAGCTCGCTACTGCCGTCGCTCATGATGAGGCGCTCGCCGTCGTCGGTCAGACCCCAGCCTTCGCCGCGATAGCGGAACTGGCCGACCGGCTCCAGACTGTTCACGTCGTAAACCAGCGCGAGCCCGGAGCGCCACGTGAGCTGGATCAGGCGCTCACCGAACTGCGTCAGGCCCTCGGCAAACAGTCTCCGCGGCAGGCGCCGCTCGCGCAGCACACGCCCGGTCGCAGGATCGAGCTCACGCAGACTCGACTCGCCGTAGCCACCCACGCTTTCGAACAACCGCCCGTTGCGAAACACGAGCCCCTGGGTGAAAGCGCGCCGATGGTGCTCAACGCTCGCCACGACTTTGTAGCCGAGCTTGTCGGCCAGAGGTTCCGCGCCGTGCACCTGATGGACGCCGGTGCAAAGCACGGCGCCGAGGCCGATGAGTGGCACGCGGGGCACCCTCACGGCATTCTCACGTCAGCGCCGGCCGGAGAAAACCGAGGACAGTTCCGCGGGGGTCCTACTCGTCCGTCACGCAAAGGAAGGTACCATTCTACAAACTTGCGATTATGTTCCGCGGTCACTCGAAACGCTTCAACCACTTTTCTGTGAAGACATCACCATCAATGCCGTCTGGCGTCTTCATGATGGTTGTCCCGCCGTGGTCGGTTTGCAGCGGTGCTAGCACTTTGTATACCTGGCGGTAATAGAACGGTATCTGGTTCTTCGTCCGGTCGCCAAGCTGCGGCATTAGTCCCGCCTGTATCAGCAGACCACCTTTGTAGTTTTGGGCGCCGATGTCTTTGCCGAACTTGTCGCGCACGGCACGTTTGCCGCCAATCTTCGCAAGCAATTCATCTGACACGACCGTGAGCCAGTTTACGCCCTTAATGCTATCTTCGATATGCCCGGCATGTAGTGTCGGATTGTCAAACTCCAGCCCCGGAAAGCGTTTGATCAGTGGAAAAAGGTGGGGTTCATAGTTTAGAGCAGAACCCACATCCAGACATTGTGATAGACCAAATCCAGCATAGCCATGCAAAGGTGTCAGGCGCTGGCACCAACGTACAACCAGGTCCTGAAAGAACCCGTTCGGCATGGTTTCTAAATAGCCAAGCGGTAAGGTGGCGGTTAGGTAACCGAGCTGCTCAAAGCTGCGTTTACCCTTGCAGAACGCGGCTACCGTATAGCTGCCCGCGTCATCGGAGGTATCGCCGCTGTTGAATGCCAGGAGAAGGGTATCGTGTTCGCTGTGATCGGCAACGACCTCTTTCATAGACGGCAGTGTCCGGTCTTTGACAGCGATCACTTTGCGGCTGCCTTTGGCGTTTCGTTCTCCGCTCCAAGCGACCTGCATCTCAGGGCCGACGTATCCGAGATACTCATCGATACAAACGCCAACAGCTTCCCGTGCTTCAATGGCATATGGCGATTTGAAGTACAGCGTGACCAGCATCCCGACACGGGCCATCACATGTCCGTTTCGATCCTTGAGCACAATCTCATCAATGCTTCTTGGCAGAACTTCTGCTGGCGTTGCCATGTCTTCTCTCCGCTAAGGTGCCGCCGGTACTCTGCGAAAGATACGGCCAAAAGCACTGGCTGTCCGTGCTGCTGCCGCGGCGGTGCCAGTCCCGGCAGCCGCTTCAAGAATAGGCCCGTCGGCCAC
>JBPCXK010000314.1:0-5085 GCA_051008635.1 Gammaproteobacteria bacterium | reverse complement strand
CGCCGATGTTCATTCTTTGCGGCGTGTTTTACCCGGTTTCCGCCTTGCCGGCACTCATGCAATCACTCGTGCAATTGCTGCCGCTCACGCACGCCATCGCGCTCATCCGCCCACTGGTGGCCGGCACCGAGATCAGCAACGTGGTAACACATCTGTTGGTGTTACTGACATACGCCGCGGCCGGGCTCTACACCGCAGTCGTGCTCACGCGCAGGCGTCTGATCCTGTGAACCCGGTTCGCCAAAGCGATCGCAGTAGGCAACAAAGCGCCGCCACCGGCGCTCGGCACGACGCGTAATAGCGATAATTAAACATATATAACTCATGTATTTACGGAACAGCTTCGGGCACATCGTGGCGCACAGATGGCGCTTGCCTTTGCCTGGGGGCGACGGTATAAAGATGCACAAGCCGGGCTTTGTGGCGATACAAAAATCCAACTAAAACATTATCCTGACGTGTCATCGATTCGCTCCAACTCCTTCGAGCTCAAGGGTGAGATGTCGATGATGAGCGTGCTGCGCTTGCACGATAGCGACGCCGGCAAGCTCGCGGCCGGGCTCGCGGCCAAGATTCGGCAGGCGCCGGAATTCTTTCGCAATGTGCCGGTTATCATCGAGCTGCAGGACCTCAAACAGGATCAGACGCTCGACTGCGGACCCCTGGTCGACGTGCTCCGCGAACACGGGCTGGTGCCCGTCGGGGTGCGTAATGCGACGGAAGATCAGCAACGCGCCGCGCAGTCCGCGGGATTGGCGCTGTTAAACGCTACGGACAACAAAAAGCAAGCGCCTGCTTCCACCGACAAGAAAAAGGAGGCGCAACAACGCAGCGTGATCGTCGACCGCCCGGTGCGCTCAGGGCAACAAGTGTACGCACCTGGTGCGGATCTCATCGTAGCCGCCTCAACCAGCGCCGGCGCCGAGCTGTTGTCGGACGGCTGCATTCACGTGTACGGCGCGCTGCGTGGCCGCGCTTTGGCGGGGCTCAACGGAAACGCCGGCGCACGAATTTTTTGTCAAAACCTGGAGGCCGAGCTGCTCGCGATAGCAGGGCACTATCGTCTGCTGGAAGACCTCGACCCCGAGTTCAAGGGCAGACCAGCGCAAGTCTATCTGGATGACGACAATCTCATGATTGCCGATCTGTGAACCCGCGCAACCGGGGCGCACGTTCGAACGCTAGGGAGGTTAGAGCTTGAGCAGAGTGATAGTGGTGACTTCGGGCAAGGGCGGCGTCGGAAAGACCACCACCAGCGCTTCTTTCTCGACGGGGTTGGCTCAACGCGGGCATAAGACCGCGGTCATCGACTTCGATGTGGGCTTGCGCAATCTCGATCTGGTCATGGGCTGCGAACGCCGCGTCGTCTACGATTTCGTCAACGTGATCAACGAAGAGGCGAACCTTACTCAGGCGCTTATCAAGGACAAGCGCTGCGAGAATCTGTTCGTGCTGCCGGCCTCGCAAACGCGAGACAAGGAGGCACTGACTCACACTGGCGTCGAACGCGTGCTCAACGAGCTGAGCGACCAGGGATTCGAGTACATCATTTGCGACTCGCCCGCGGGCATCGAGCGCGGCGCGCAGATGGCACTTTACTACGCCGACGAGGCGCTCATCGTTACCAATCCCGAAGTTTCGTCCGTTCGCGACTCGGACCGGATTCTGGGTATTTTGCAGAGCAAGTCCCGGCGGGCGGAACAGGAACTCGAGGCCGTCAAGGAACACTTGCTCATCACGCGTTACGTGCCTAACCGCGTAGCCACCGGCGACATGCTTGGCATGGACGACATTCTGGAGATCCTCGCCATTCCCCTGCTTGGCGTGATCCCGGAATCGGAAATCGTCCTGCAAGCATCCAACGCCGGCATCCCGGTGATCATGGAAGACAAAAGTAACGCCGGCAACGCATATGAGGACGTGGTAGGGCGCTTTCTCGGTCAGGAAGTTCCTCTGCGTTTTGTTGATGCCGACAAGAAGGGCTTCATCAAGAGGCTGTTCGGGTGAGCCTGTTCCGTCTATTCAGAAGCGGCCCAAAAAACAGCGCCGAAACGGCGAAGGAGCGGTTGAAGGTCATCATTGCGCGCGAGCGCGCCCACCGCGACGGTCCCGACTACCTGCCGAAGATGCGCCAAGAGATCATAGACGTCATCCGCAAATACGTGAACGTGTCGGACGAGCACGTTAAGATGCAATTCGAGAACTACGGGGATATGGAAAAGCTCGAGCTGGACATTACGCTCGGCGAAGTCCCGGAGTAGTCGGGCCACAGATCTTCCTCATTGGGCTTCGGGCGCTTCGCTTGGTTTTGCGTGAAAACGGTTGCTTCATCTTCAGCTTGCTTTGTCCGACAGTGATGACCCGCACGGCTCTTACCCCGCCAACGTGAGCGCCACCCGCCCCCCACCACGAGCGGAGCGCTCCAGCATGATTTCCCCGTCGTAGGCCGCCACGATCTCCTGTACGGCAGAGAGCCCTATGCCCTGCCCCTCTGGCCGCGTATCACCACGCTCGCCGCGTTTGAGCACACGCTCGGTCTCACCTGGAGGGAATCCGCGGCCATCGTCTTCCACCCGCACGTGTAAGTGACCGTCGTGGCGCTGCGCGCCGACCTCGATCTCGTGTTTGCAGAACTTGCAGGCATTATCCAACAGATTACCGAACAGCTCCGTGAGATCGCCCTCGTCGGCCGGGAATGCCAGCTCCGGATCGATCTCGATGATGAACTTCACGTCTTTTTCCTGATAGACCTTGGTGAGCGCACCGACGATGCGTTCGCATATTGGCCGTATTGCGATCGGCTGCATCAACGCCCGCCGGCCGGCGGTCGATGCCTTGTGCAGTTGATAGGCCACGATGCGGTCCATCTGCCCTACTTGCTCCGACAGGCGCAGGCGCTCCTCTGCGGTGAGCGGATTCTGTTCGGCAAGGGCGCGGATGACGGCCAACGGCGTCTTCAGACTATGCGCCAGATCAGCAAGCGCGTTGCGATAACGGGTCTGTTGATTACGTTCGTGGCGCAACAGGGCGTTCAATCCGTTGGCAAGCGGTCTGAGCTCCGCCGGGTAGTGTGTTTCGATCTGGCCCTTGTCGCCGGCCTCGATACCGCGCAACTCCGTGACGAACTGCCTTATCGGCGCCATCCCCCATGCCAGTACAAACAATTGCACGAGCAGTAGCACGGCTGCCGATGCGATCAGCCAGCCAAACAGCGTGCGGCGAAATCCCTGCAGCTGCCGCTTGAAAGCGAGGACATCCTCGGCAACCGCGAACGTCAGGCGATAGTGATGTGCGTCGCTCACCGTCCAGTTGACGCCAAACGCCAGTGTGAACAACTCGGGGCCGCTGGTGGCCCCGACGCGTTGGAAACTCCACTCGCCAACCCCAGGCACCGCCGCGAGCGGCAATTTCCCCAGCAGCGATGGCGAACGCCACAGCAAGCGCGAGTCGTTATCCATGACGACCTGATACAGACCCGAGTCCGGCTGTTGCAGACGCTCGTCCGGCAACTCGCCCTCAGCCACCGCTACCGCGCCGTCGGAGTCGATCTCGGCCGCGCCGAGTAGCGCGTAGACAAGACCTTGCAGACGATCGCGAACCGCTTGCTCAGCGCTGCTGTGAAACGCGCGGTCGAGCGCCAGCCCCGTGAAAACGATAAATATTAACAGTACCAGCGTGGCTGTCAGGAGCAACCGCGCTTTGAGGGAGTTCATTTTTGTTGACTATCAGTTGTCAGCGGTCAGTCATCAGAACCAACTAACAATACCTGATGACCGCTAACTGACAACCTTCAATCAGCCCCTTGGCAACGCCAGACGATATCCCCTGCCCCGCAAAGTCTCGATGGGCTTGAGTGAGTTGTCCGAGTCGAGCTTGGTCCGCAGACGCCGGATAAACACCTCGATGACGTTGCTGTCGCGGTCGTGGTCGTCGTCATAGATGTGTTCGCTCAGCTCGGTCTTGGAAACTACTTCACCGGCGTGCAGCATCAGGTATTCGAGCACCTTATACTCGTAGGCCGTCAGGTCCAGAGCCTCGCCCTTGAGTTGCACCGTCTGGCTGCTCGTGTCCAGCTCGACCGGGCCGCACTGAAGGGTGGGCTGCGCCCAACCGCCTGTGCGCCGCAGCAGGGCGCGCACGCGCGCCAGCAGTTCCTGCATATGGAAGGGTTTGACGAGATAGTCGTCCGCGCCTGCCTCGAGTCCCTCGACCTTGTCCTGCCAACGGCTGCGCGCGGTGAGTATCAGAATGGGGAACTTGCGCCCGGCCGCACGGGCGCCCTTGATCAATTCGATGCCCGAAAGACTCGGTAGCCCGAGATCGATGACGGCGACATCGATGGGCAGCTCCTCGGCCATGAACAGGCCCTCCGTACCGTCCGCGGTCTTGTCGACTACAAAACCCTCGTCTTCGAGCTGGCGCGAGATTTGTTGCCGCAGATCATCTTCGTCTTCAACGATAAGGACGCGCATGGGCTCCGTGCTATCGGGCGCGGGCGTTGATTTTCACTATCCTGACGTTGCCGTCCTGCAGCAGCTTTATCTTGTAGTAGGGGGACTTGCCGTCGGGCTTGCGCAGGTGCACCGACAATATCTTGCCGCCGCCGTACTCGGCCTGCGCTCTCCCGGCAGCTTCCTCGGCGGAGATGATACGGCCCTCGGCCTGCTGCTGTGTCTGCAGCAGCGGCGTGACGATACTCTTCTGCAGCGTTTGGTCGAGCTGCGCCGCGGCCCAGTGAGGACACGACGCGGCCAGTACCAGAACCAGCAGGCAAAACCGTGGGGTACGTTTCATAACCGCCTATTGTATAACCTCAGGGCGCTTAGTGCCTCTCCGGCGTCACCTTGACACGGACCTTGAGGCGACGGCCCGGATCGTACGGCAAGCGCGTGGAGAAGGTCTCGCCGTGGTAGCGGTACGTGACGTCGTAGCCTGCGATGTGCTCCTCTGTGCGGTGATCATCGACCACACGGCAGCGACGCTCGTAACCGACCTGTTCATAGCGCCCGCCACTTCGGTGGCGCGCGGCATGGTCGTGTCCGATTGCGGCGCCGATCAGAGCCCCGGCCGCAGTGGCGGCATCTC
>JBPCXK010000313.1:0-5683 GCA_051008635.1 Gammaproteobacteria bacterium | reverse complement strand
GCGGTTGATCGATCAGAAGCGTGCCGATTTGGCGGTGCGTTTGGGTCGACCGGTGGCGGGCATCGATGCGTTGGCCCGGCATCCGGATTTGAAGCAAGCTGTGGATGACATCTCGATGGATGAGGCGTTCGCGCGCGAACTGGCGATGCGCCGCGAGCAGGCCAATGCATTGCAGGGAGAGGCGCAGGCGCGGGCGCGGGCCGACACGGAGGCGCAGGCGCGCACGGCGCAGGAGGCGGCTTATCAGGGTCAGGTGAATACGGCGGTGGCGGCGGTGGAGGCGCAGGAGCGGCGGTGGTCGGAGACCGATCCACATTTTCAATTGAAGATTGATCGACTGAAGCCACAGATTTCGAGTATTGCGAAGACCTATCCGCCCGATCAGTGGTTGCCTCAGATCAACATGCTGTACGACATGTTGAGCGGGATGGCGGCGATGGCGGCGGAGACGGGCAAGCCGGGCATGGCGCCGTTGGCGGGGACGGGATCGAGTGCGGGGGCGGCGCAGCTCGGTGAGCCGAAGACGATGTTGGATGCGATTGAGCGGGGGCTGAAGGTGAACGCGGCGGCGTGAGGGGCTAGCACGTCGGCCTCCGTCTAGGGAAGACACCGAATAAGTTTGCGCGCCGGGTCTATTGTGGTGATGTCTGTAGGAGTAATCTCTAGGCGACGGGGCCTAGGGTGAACACGCGAACAATGGCGGCTATGGCGGCTGCCAGCGCCACCACGGTGATGGCGGTCCAGTAGCGGCGTTGCCATTTCCAGTGTTTACGGTGTTCTTCCCATTGTTTTTCGTTTTCTTCGCGATGCCGCTGCTGATCGGCCCAGTCATATTCTTGGGCGAGTTTGGCACGGATTTCGGCATAGAAGGCTTCGCGTGCGCGTTGTTCGGCATTGAGGGGCGGTGAAGTGCTCATGCGACGGGGCCTAGGGTGAACACGCGTACGAGCGCGGCGGTGGCGGTGGCGACGGCGGCAATCAGCGCGACCACGGTGATGGCGGTCCAATAGCGGCGTTGCCATTTCCAGTGGCGTTCGTTTTCTTCCCGATGCTTCTCTTGGCTGGCCCAGTCATATTCTTGGGCGAGTTTGTGGCGAATCTCGGCATAGAACGCTTCACGGGCGCGTTGCTCAGCGTCGAGCGGGGGTGAGGTACTCATTTCGGCGGTTTCGCGCGGTTACGGCAGTGTTCGATCCACGCGTCCTCGTCGATGTCAGTGATGCGGGTGGCATTACCGATCTTGGTGACACGCAAGCGGCCGGCGGCGATCTCGCGGTAGAGCGTGGCGCGATGGACGTGGCGCCGTTGCGCGACGTTATCGAGCGTGTCTGAGGTGCTCGTGTTCGAACGTTCAGCGATGGGTGGCGATTTCACTCGATTCTCCGGCGTCGTGCTGCGATGGTTAGCGAAATCCTATCATGTTGCCAGTGTGTCAACAATTTCTTGCATTCTGGCGGTGGCGTTCTAAGCTGCGCGTAGTTTTCGCCACACCAGGCTGTAATACCGGGTGACGCCAGCCCGGAGCGCTGTACACGAGGGGTTCGCGCGCCTTCACCAGTGACGAACGAACCGCTGCACGCACGGCAGGTGCCCGCTAGGCGCCCGTCATGCGCGCGGTACGGATTTCGTTTCTCGTGAGGATCGCGTTATGCCTTTTACGGCGGCGGAGATCCAGGACGCAGGCAAGGTCGGTCTGGATTTCTATTTAAAGAACAACCCTATCGACCAGGTTAAGGTCGAGCGCCCGTTGTTGCGGCGTCTGATGCAGACGAAGCGCAGTTTCCCGGGCGCGAAGCAGTTCGTGGTCGAGCAGCTTCGGATCACGTACGGCTCGAATTTCCAGTGGTTCTATGGCACGCAGGTCGTGACCTACAACCGCCGGCAATCGATTGAGCAATCGAACTTCCCCTGGCGGGGCGCGCACGACGGTTTCTTTCTCGATGAAGATCGTCTGTTGCAGAACGGTATTTCGATCACCGATGACGCCAAGGGCGGGGCCAATTCGCGTGCAGAGCGCTTGATGCTCACCAATTTGATTGAGGAGCAGAGCACGATATTGCGTCTCGGCTTTGAGGAGAAGTTTGATTTCGAGATGCATTTGGATGGCACGCAGCATCCGGAGGCGTTGGCGGGGCTCGACCATTTGATTTCGACCGCGCCTGCGGCGGGGGTGGTTGGGGGTATTGATCGGGCGGCCAATCCGTGGTGGCGCAACCATGCGTTCCCCGGGCTGACCTTGGCCAACATGATTGACACGATGGAGCAGGGGACGCGGGCGTGCTCGCGTAATGGCGGCAAGCCGAATTTCATGTTGGCCGGCTCCAATTTCGTCGATCAGTTTCGGGCCGCGGCGAAGAATGACATTTCGCGTTACACGGTGTTGCCGGTGAGTGGCGCGGCGCCGATGCTCGATCCGGCCACGGGCACGGGTAATCTGGGCACGGTGGATACCGGTCTGCATTGGCACGGCATTCACATCATGTGGGATCCCGTGTTTGCCGATTTGGATGCGGCGTTGGCGCCGGCGATTCCATGGGAGGACCGGTGCTACTTCCTGAACATGCAGCACATAACCTTACGTCCGGCGGAAGGGCACGACATGGTGACGCGTAAGCCGCCGCGGGTGTATGACCAGTACGTGTATTACTGGGCGCTGACGTGGAAGGGGGCGCTCACGATCAATCGTGCTAACTGTCACGCTGTTTTCTCCATCTAGTTTGCCTCCTCGGATGGTTACGGGGCGTTGCCTCGCCCCGTTTTTTTAGGAGTTATTGATGGACGTACAAAATGAACGGGTGCTGAAGACCCGTCATGCTCAGGTTCAGGTGACGCGCGGGCCTTTAGAGGCGCCGGTGAGTCAGGTTTATCTGCACGAGGTGCCGATACTGAAAGCGATCCACGGCGACAACAATGTCAACATTTTGGATGAGGATGATACGGCGCGTGAGGTCGACGCATTAAACGAGTACATCCGGCTCGAGGGTAAGTACGGCAACAAAGCGCCGAGCGATCAGCCGTGGGTTGAGGTGGTTTTTGGTCGTTTCCAAGAAGAGCGTTTCATCACCTATCTGGAGCAGGTGCCGAGTGAACCGAAGCGGGGTCGGGCGCGGCCGCAGGGGCGTTTGCTGACGGGCATGACCAAATCAGATCTGGTTGATGAAGCGTTAGCGCACGGTATTCAGGCGCCGGAGATGATGGCGCGCGGTGAGTTGATGACGATGATTCGTGAGGCGCGCGACGGCAATAGCATTAGTCCTGCGACATAGACGCTCGTGGACTTTCAGTACCCTTTCGTCAAGCCGACGCTGATTCGGACCAAGCGTTGGCGCGGCGCGTATGCGGTTCATCAGTCGTATGCGCGCGGTGATTTGGTCGATGTGGGCGGGGTGGAGTATATCGGTTGCATCGAGCAGTTCGTCGCGGGCGATGGCGGGCGTACGTTCGGTGAAGAGTTGGCGTTGGGTTATTGGGAGCTGGCGCCGAATTACTCGATAGTTGACAGTGTATTTAGGCGCACCGGGCATGTGATCGCGGAGGACGGCGATTACACGCTGTCTCAGATCACCAACGTGCCGTTTGGCAATCTGGTGGCCACCAATGGCCAGGATGCCGTGAATGAGTTGCAGGCGGACGTTGATTTGCGCTTATTGGCGGCTGAGAAGGGCGCGGACGATGGCGTGGCGACGCTCGATGGCAACGGTCAGGTGCCGATCAGTCAGTTGCCGGCGTTGGCGATTACGGATATCTATCCGGTGGCGGATATCACGGCGCGCAATCTGTTGATGCCGCAGAAAGGGGATGTGGCGATCATTGCCGACGCGGGCGGCGGGTTGATGCGCACGGACATCTTCGACGGCACCAACTGGTTGCCCTTGTTTTTGCCGACGCCGAGTTCCATTGGCACGGTGTTCGGGCGGGTGGGCAACGTCGTGGCGACGGCGGGGGATTATCACTCCGGGCAGGTTACACATGTGCCGACGGCGCCGTTACCGGCGGGCGCGACCAATGTGAAGCTGGCTTTAGATCAGTTAGGGGCGCTCTACAGCACGCTCAACACGGCGGTTTCCAACATCAACGTGTTGGACCGGTTTTATAACTTGCTCGATACGCCCCCGGCGGGCGCGGCGAACGCGAACCGTTTCTTTCGTGCCAATGCCACGGGCACCACAGTGGAGGCGGTAGCGCTCGGGAGTGCGGCGTATCGTGACATTGGCAATACCAATGGCAACGTGCCGGTGGTGGGGGCGGGCAACAAGCTCGCCTTGAGCATCATTCCAACCGGCACGGGTGCGGGCGATCTGTTTGTGCTCGATGGCACCGGCAAGATACCGGCGGCGTTGTTGCCGCCATTATCGGGCAGCATTGACGGGGGCGTGCGTAACGTTTCGGTCGGCGCGGCCGTTTCTGGTGATTTTGTCGGGGTTGACACCCGCACGTTAGCGGCGGGGACTTATGTCGTTATTCTCGAGATCACGTTCGCGGGATCGACATCGAATGCCAATGAGCTGCGTCTTCGGCGTAATGGTACACAGATTTATCGTTTTAGATCGGCACAGAATCTCACGCCAGTGACCGATCATCACGTATTCGAAACGCAATTGCCCGCTACGTTTGATTTTGTAGGTTTCGGAAGGGGAATTCCATATAACCAAACGGCGACGTTTATTAAGGTGGGATAAATGCCCGATCCGACCATCAATCTGATCCACGAGGACGACCGGCCTTATCGCGACCGCGGCCCGTGGGTCGCTGGCAGGAGCTATGCGGCGGGTGAGAGTGTCACCGAGGGCGGTCAGCGCTATATCTCGAGCATTGGCTATCACGTCTCGAGGGTGTTTGCGAATGATTTGGCGGCGGGTTTTTGGAAGCTGTCCACGGATGTGTTGTTCAGTGGCGGTGCCAGTGTCGGGGCGCCGAGTCCGGCGTTATCGCCACAGATTATTTTTGGCTCAGCGCTCGATGACGCGAACGTGCTGACTGCGTTTAATGCGTTGAATTACGATCTGCCGGCAACGTCGACCACCACGGTCATCTTTAATCATCTCGGCACCGAGGCGTATTTGTACTTGGGGCCGCGCGGTAATCCGGCGGTGGCAACGTCGCCGACGCAGCTCATTTCGATTGGTACGACCCCGGGGACCGACGGCACGGTGCTTAACAGTTTGACGCCGCACGGGATTGATTTGAGCGCGGCGCCGTACATGGCGGCAGTGTATTTCGACACGGCTGACGGTACGGTCAAGTTGGCCGATAACAGCGATCCATTGACGGCGGCCGAGGCGGTGGCGGTGGCGGTGTTGTCGCCGACGCAGGTGCGGGTCAAGTACGCGGGGTCGCACACGACGGCGCCGTTGAACGGGATTGCGGTGGGTGAGCATCGGGTCTTGGGCACGGCGGGGCAGTTGGTGGTGCCGGATTCGGGGACGGTTTCGCAGCCCATTCTCGTGGGCACCGGTCTCGATACGGTGGAGATTCGATTGTTGCGTCCGTTGGAGGCGGCGGTGTTGGCCGCGGGGACGGGGCCGGATCGCTATGCCACGGTGGCCGATTTGCCGGCGGCGGGCACGGTGACCTCGGGTCGTATCGTGTCGGTGACCGATGGGGTTGATCGGGGGATTTATTTGGCGGCGGGGCCGCACGGTGCGCCGGCGCAAGCGTGGGAGCAGCAGTAGATGGCGGTCTT
>JBPCXK010000312.1:0-13049 GCA_051008635.1 Gammaproteobacteria bacterium | reverse complement strand
GCAGCAAGGCGCGAGGCGGGCGAATAGCCGGCCTATTTAACCGCCGAAGCAACACCGCTGCGCGGGATGGATAGGCGGCGAGAAATGGGAAGTTATTCTGTCGCGAGCCCTTAGTACCCATCGCCGGGGACGTTTCCTTGCGCTACCGTGAACGCGCGGGTCAGTGATTCGTACATCTTCGCCGGAATGCGCACGCCTGGCTTAGACGTTATGCGAACGAGCACAGCGCAAAAACGTGTCGTGACCGCGATTCCACGACAATGCGGCCTTCTTTGCATCGTGCGCAGCTAATTTCGAACGAAAGGGGCGAATCATGTTTTACAACCACCTCTGGAACAAAATACGGGATAGCGAAGACAGGAAACGCGCCGTCAAGAATTTGATTCAGCTGCGTGGACAGCTTGATCGCGTTGTGCCACACAAGGACGCTGAAGACAACCTGCTTCTGGCGACCTTCAACATCCGTGATCTTGGAAAACGCAATCGGCGCGGGTGGGGCAAACGGTTGCCGGAATCGTGGTTTTATCTTGCTGAAGTCATTTCACGTTTCGATTTCGTCGCGGTTCAGGAAGTAAACGAGTTAGAAGAATGGCAGCACATCATGGACATCCTTGGGCGTGACTGGGAGTTCATCGCCACCGATGAGACCGATCCGCAACTTGGCGGGAACGGGGAACGCTTGATGTTCGTTTACGACAAACGCAAGGTTTGGTTTCAGAGTATCGCCGGAGAAATCGTCTTACCTCCACATATGTTGATTAGCGGTGCGGAAGTGGAGGTTGAGGGTAGAACGGTTAAAGCGGGAAATCAATTCAAGCGAACACCGTTCGTCGCGTCTTTTCAATCTGGTTGGCTCAAATTCGACACCTGTACGGTGCATCTCTACTATGGTGCTGCGTCGGGACCAAAATTGGATCAGCGAGTGGAAGAAATTCGCACAATTGCCGACTATCTGAGTACGCGTGCTGATAGGGCGCTGGGAAACGATCGAGCCTTGATTTTGCTGGGAGACTTCAACATTGTCAGTCCCGAGCACAAAACGATGAAGGCATTGACAGACAACGGGTTTGTTGTGCCGAATCGACTAAGGGAGAACCCGACAACCCAAACGAAAAAGCACTACGACCAGATTGCCTTTAAAACAAAGCCGGAAGTCATCGAATACGTCGAGACCCGCTCATCCGATCCTTTGAAACAAAATGCGGGGGTGATACCGTTGTTCCGGACGGTATTCACCGATAATGAATTTGACGCGTACAAAAACGTCGTCAAAACGAAAACCACCGCTGGCAGAAACGCAACCACCAATACAGAACTCGAGAAGGCATACCGGGATTGGCGGACCTACCAATTCTCTGATCATTTTCCAATGTGGGTGAGACTTCAAACCGACAGTAGTGCAGAGTACCTTCAGCGTTTTTTGGGATCTTGACGCGCACCATTGATAGTGACCCCTTGATGATGCGGAATTGCGAATGCGACGAATAACGGTCGGCCAGCGTCGTTTGGCCCAGCGCGAAGTACCGTCGCTTCTTCATGAACCGGTAAATTGAGATACCTTCCTGCTCGCCCAGACGCCTCAGCTCAGCGTGCAAAGAATCGGGTAGCCGGAGGCTTAGAGTGTTTTGACGCGAGCCCTGAAGAGTAGAAAACGTGTCAAAGAAATCAAAGTGTTGAAACGTAATATAACGGGCGCTGGAGGCGTTCGCTTCGCTCACTGGGACGCCGATAACGCGGCGCTGCTCGCTCGTGCGCAGGTCAGTGACTCGTACCCCGCGAGCCACTGATCTTGTTCCACACGTTGTACTTGCCCGAAGGTTTTTTCATGGGCAGGCGTTTGATCTCTTTCAGCGAGTGGCTGTCGTAAACGACTATCGCGCCGTCCATGTCCCACACGCTCAGCAGCGCATGGCGCCCGTCGCGTGTGAACTCCACGTGTGCGGCCGTCTTGCCAGGCGCCGGTCGTAGCGTCTTAACGATATCCAGCGTGTTTTTGTCGATGACGTGTACCGCATCGCGGTGTGGACCGAAGAACACGTCCACCCAGGCGTAAGGTGAGTTTTCGTGACTGCGCATGAAAAATCCCGGACCAAGTGTCTCCAGCTTTCTGACGGTCTCCCAGGTCTCCATGTCGATGATACTCACCGCGCCTGCTTTGAGATTCGGCGTTGCAAGGACGTTGCGGCCTTTGTATTCCCAGGTAATGCCTGAGCCCAGGTGCGGCAAACCGGGTAGGGCGAGGCTTGCCAGCTTGCGTGCGGCGTCCAGATCGACTACCTGTCCGCCACCGTCGCGCGCCGCACCGATCACCAGTCGATAGTCTTGATCGAAGAAGAAATCATCGAGAATCTCCTGCAGCGCAATGCGGCGAATTGGGAACTGCCCGGCCTGTTCCTTATTGGTGAGCTCGGCAGTGTAATTGTGTGCCCGGTCGCTGCGGTTCCCCGACGCATTATCGTCGTAGCTCACCTCCCATACTTCCGGAACGTCCTTTAGCGCGACGATGAAGCTCCCGCGGGGTGGAGCGGCGTAGACTGCGCTAACCCGCGATGATGCGCCGCTCCGGTCGGCTGCCGGGATGACCTTGATCAGTTCGAGTGTTCCGGCGTCCAGTAGCACCAGTGTGTGCGGCAGGTAGTTCGCCGCCATGACATAGCGCCCGTCGCCCGACACCGCGATATTGCGCATGTTGATGCCTGCACGAATCTCGGCGATCAGGCTCAGGTTGTAGAGGTCGTATTTGCTGACCCATCCATCCCGGGAACCGAAGAAGACAAAGCGTCCGTCCGGCGAGTATTTGGGTCCACCGTGCAGCGCAAAACGCGTGGGGAAGCGGTGAATGACTTCCAGGCGGTCGCCGTCGAGTATGGTCGCGTGATGATCCCCAACCTCTACGACGACGAAGAGATTCAACGGGTCGGCGGCAAAGTCCGGCGTTGAATCGAGTGTCTCGGGACGGCGATGGACGGCGCGGCTTGCGGAAATCTCCGTGGCGCCCCAGTGGGGTGTGCTGTCTGGTGGCGTATAGATGAAGTCGACGAGCGCTTGTATCTGTGTGGTGTCGAGTTTGTCCGCGAACTCGGGCATCTGAGTCGCCGGCCGACCGATGGTGACGGCTTCGATGGCGGCTGGCTTGCGCAGACGTTTGAGGTTGCCGGGAAGCAGGGCGGGTCCCGTACCGCCGAGTCGGTCCGCACCATGGCACGCCGCGCAATGAGTTGCGTAAAGTCCGGTATGGTCGACAGCTGCGTGGATTGATGTCGCCGCGGAGAGAACCAAGGCCACAGCGGCGATGTGAAACGACGTCCTTACCAATCGCGCGCGCTTCATCTTATTGCTTATTGGGCCTGATCCGACTCGGAGTGGCGCTATTGCCTGACGCCGATCTCGTCATCCGTCAGATAACACGCCGGATCCTCCGCCCACCAGTTACCTGTGGTTTGATGTGCCCGCACACGGGTGTTGCCGCCACAGACATCCAGATAGCCGCACGCGCCGCACCGGCCCTCAACAGGTCGGGGGCGCGACTTGAGCCCCGCCATCAGCGGGTCGGAGACGTCCGTCCAGATCTGGGAGAAGGGTTTTTCACGAACGTTGCCGATGGCGTAGTGCCACCAGAACGTGTCCGGATGAACGTTGCCGACGTTGTCGATATTCGCAATGTTGACACCGGTCGAGTTGCCGCCCCATTGGGCGAGCTTGGCTCGAATGTGCGCTTCCAGGGAAGGCATCCTGGCGCGTACCCAGTGGATCAGATAAACGGCGTCGGCATCGTTGTTCCCGGTCACGAACTCGAGGTTGCCACCGCGCTGCGCATCTTGCCACGCCGCATCGAAGACGAGATCCATCGCCCAGCGCGTCGTATTGTGCACGACGTCGCTCTTTCGGTTGCGGTTGCCACGCCCCGCGTAGTTCAGATGTGACAGATAGAACTTGTCCACGTCCTCCGCGCGCATCAAGTCGATCAGCGCCGGAAGTTCGGCGGCGTTGTCCTGCGTCATCGTGAATCGCAGGCCAACCTTGATGCCGTGATCGCGGCACAGCCGCACGCCCGCAATGGACGCGTCGAAGGCGCCCTCCTTGCGCCTGAATCGGTCGTGGGTGTCTCGCAAGCCATCGATACTGATACCGATATAGTCGTAACCGACTTCGCGAATCGCATCGATATTGCTTCCGGTCACCAGCGTGCCGTTCGTCGATAGGCCTACATAGAAGCCCTGGGCCTTGGCCCGATTCGAGATCTCGAAAATATCCGGACGCAGCAGAGGCTCGCCACCCGAGAGGATCACAACGGGCACGCCGAAGGACTTTAGATCGTCCATGACCACGAATACTTCCGCGGTGGACAGCTCACCCGGAAAGTCCCGGTCGGCGGAGATGGAATAGCAATGTTTGCAGGTAAGGTTGCACCGCCGGATAAGATTCCAGATCACGACCGGTCCGCTCGGCTTTCTCTGCGCCCGAAGCGGTGTCGGGCTGACAAGCTCACGCATGTATTGGGAAACGCGAAACATGGCTCTGGTTTTGTTACCGTGTGGGGAGGCGAAAACCGTTCTTCTTGAGAATGCGGGTGCTGTACAGCACGTCGTGGGCTCGAGCTCGTTCCCCGAGTCGGCCTGCAATCTCTGCCACTTTTGTCTCCACCTCTTTGCGCTCGACGCCATGCACCATGGCGAAGAGATTGTAAGGCCAGCGTGGTTCGCGCCGGGGGCGACGATAGCAATGCGTCACGAAATCGAGGGCCGCGATCTCCCGGCCTGCCGCGCTCACCTGATCGTCTGCAACATTCCACACGCTCATGCCGTTAGCCCGATATCCAAGGCGATAGTGATTGGGTACCGCACCGATGCGTCGTATGACGCCCGCGCCGAGCATTGTGCGAAACCGGTTCATGATCTGCTCAGCGGACAAGTCCAGCTTTTCACCAAGCTCGGCAAAAGGCTTCGCGATCAGCGACAGGCCCGACTGGGTGAGCGCGACGAGCGCGCGATCGGCGGCATCCGGCACATACGCATCCGCCTGCGACCCGGCTCGATGCGAAGGCTGCGTTACCGGCATTCGGCTATCTTTTTGCGGTGGCGCGAAACGACAGGCCCTGCGCGCAGAAAAGCGCAGTCCGATGCAGTACTCTTCTTCTTTGGGAAAGTTGAAGACCTCGAGCCCGCTTTGGTGCTCAATGCCCGTTACTACATCGCTGATGCGTTGTGTGCTCTCGGTAGCGATGACGAACCACATATTCAAAACGTGCTCGCGTGCGTAGTTGTGAGCGACCTCAGGGTAAGCATTTACCAGCGCGGTGACGTGATCGAAATCGTCCTGCGGCACGCACATCGCACACAAAGAGTATGCGCCACCAAGCGCGTCGGCGTTGAACATCGGTCCGAACCGACTCAGAACGCCGTCATCGAGCAGGTCGCGCACTGTTTCGATAACGTGTTGTTCGTTTGTCCTGAGACGCGCGGCGGCATCAGCGAACGGGCGGTCAGTTATAGCCAGCCCGTCCTGCAGCAAATCGATGAGCCGCGCCTCGAAGCTATTCAATCGCACTGGTGACTGGCGCACTGACCATTGGCTCCGCGAGCCGCGGTGGGAGAACGTATCTCGCGCCGCGCTGTTTGAATCGGTGTTTGCTGAAGAGAACCGCGCGCGGCGTATTCTCGAGCGACAGTTCGGCCGCGACCGTCTCGACGCAGGCGAGCACCGATGCGCGATCACGCCCGTGAATCATGCAATAGAGGTTGTATGGCCAATTCGGTGGTCGGCGGGCGCGGCGGTAGCAGAGTGTGACGCACTCGATTGCCGCCATGCGCGTGCCTGTTTCGTCCACGCCGTCGTCCGGAATGTCCCATACCACCATCGCATTGGCGCGATAGCCGAGTTCGCGATGACTAACCACGACACCGAAGCGTTTAATGACATCACTGTCCAGCAGTCCGCGGATCCCGTCGATGACATCGGCTTCGTCCAGACCAAGGCGTTCGGCGATGCAGGCATAGGGGCGTTCGGCGATCGGTATGCCATCCTGAATCGCCTCTATCAACTTTGCATTGTGAGCGTTCACCACAGTGGGAATCCCAGGTCGATGTGATAAGCCCGCTCCAGCGGCAGGTCGAGCACCTCGATACCGGTAAGCGCAACGATTTCGTCCAGCGTCTCCCCAAGCCGCCTGGCGTCCGGCGCGGTGGCTACGAACCAGAGATTGAAATGATGTTCGCGTTCGTAGTTGTGGTTGACCTCCGGATATTGGTTGACAAGCTTTGCAACCGCCGCCAGATTCTGTGCAGGCACTGCCATTGCCGCCAGCGTACTCGTCCCCGCCCGATGGCAGCGGAACACCGGCCCGATACGACTGACGAGGCCTCGGCTTTGGAGATTTGCCAGGTGTTCGATGACCTCTTGTTCGGGAATCCCGAGGCGTCGGCCTATCTGTGCATATGGGCGCCGCGACAACGGAAAGTCACGCTGAAATTCGTTCAACAGCCGTCGCTCCAACGCATCGAGCGCAGGCTCCGGCCGGTTTGCCGGACCGCGGTTCGCCTCAGAGGCAGTGTTCACAGCCCGATCCTTGTTGCGCGAGCCGTGAAAAATATCCCGCTCGGCTTGAGGGCCTCGAAGGTGGCCAGACGTTCGTAGGTCTCGGTGTCATAGACATGAACTTCGTCCGCGTCTCGAACCGACACCCAGACCGCCTCACCGCGTGGAGCGAACTCCATGTGGAGCACGCCCTTGCCCGGCTGAAGAGTGTGCACGATCTCGAGCAGCTCGGTGTCCACAATCTGCAGGGTGTCGTTGTGCGGAAGCGCGAAGTTCACCCAGACTTGCCGTCCGCCAGGTCTGCCGACGGCGAACACGGGCTGACCGTGCACAGGAACACGGGTTTCGAGCGTCCAGTCATGGATGTCCGCGACGAGAAGCTCGTGCCGCCCAACAGCGGGGAAAAACGCGCGCGTCCCGACGATAGCCCAACCTTCCAGGTGCGGCATCTTATATACGGGTAGCTTGCGCTCACCGCGGCCGTAATCACCGAGAATGCGCCGCACGCCTTGCTCCGGATGCCACAGGTCGAGTAGCACCATACCGTCTTCGCCGAACAGCCCTGCGACATAGTGTCGGCCATCAGGGGTGATCAACCCATCATAGGGTTGGCGGCCCACATCGGCGAAGCGGGTTACTCTCGTTTCGTTTGAACGGTCCACCTCAACCATGGCGAGCTCGCCGGCGTCATAGAGCGCGTAGACGAAACGCGCACCGGGGGCATCGACGAGCCCCACTACTTTGGAACGCACGCCACTTGCGGCGGCGCTGGCGGGAATGTCGGCTACCAGTTCGAGTGTGTCTGCGTTGAAAATCTTCACTCCACCCGGTTCGTAGTTTGAGACTGCAACCAGACGGCCGTCCTGCGAAATGGCCCCGCCTATGCTGTTCCCCGCCTGTATGATGCGGCGGTCAATTCGCCCGCAAAGGAGATCGACTCTGGTCAGTCCACCATCGCGTCCGAACACAAATGCGAACCGCTGGTCCCGGGAGAACACGGCTGAGGCGTGTGATAAATCTCCAAGTTCCTGCACGCGAAACACCAACTCCTTATGCGAGGTATCGAATATGCGCACGCTCCCGGAGGTGCGCTCAACCACCAGCGCGAGGTCTCCAGTGCCGCGAGTAAGGCATTTTGTCGCGCCTGGCGCTGCGCTAGCCCACAGCAGCGCGATCAGAACAAGGATCAGGGCATGCTTCACTGCATCTCTCCCATTTTCAGCGCGCGAATCAACCAACGCGCCTCACGCTCGGATATCAGTCCCCGCCACGGTGGCATCGGTGTTCCGTCGCGTCCTGCCAGCACGGCTTCGATCAGCGCTGACTCGGGCTTGCCGGCGAGATCGGAAGGACGCAGCGATGGTCCCAGACCGCCTTTCATCGTCATTCCGTGGCAGGAGCCGCAGTCGTGCTTTAATAGAGTGAGTAGCTCGGCGCTGCGCTGCGGCGACGGTGCTTCGTCATCACTCGCGATGACTTCAGCCTGCATCGCCGTGAAGCAGAGGAAGACCGCCGCCAAACGCAGAATTCGTCCGTGCTGCGAGCGCGTCTGAGACACGGTTGCGTCTTTCAGATGAAATTGCTCAACTCAGTAGATGTCGCCAAGTGTGTTACCGATGTTGAACTTTCCTGTTGGCGTAATCAGACGCTTGTCTTTGATCACCTTCTTCAGCTTTCGTGTTTTGTCATCCACGATGACCAACGCCGACTGCTGTTCCTTGCCATTCCAGACCGAGAACCAGACTTCAGTGCCCTTGGAATTGAATTCCGGCTGAACCACACGCTTGGGTCCTTCACC
Organism: Gammaproteobacteria bacterium; assembly: GCA_051008635.1. Classification (GTDB taxonomy): domain Bacteria; phylum Pseudomonadota; class Gammaproteobacteria; order JBPCXK01; family JBPCXK01; genus JBPCXK01. The sequence goes on along the minus strand of JBPCXK010000312.1, from coordinate 4,717 downwards.
GACATCCGCCCACTCGGCGATCGGCAGGACTTCGAATCCTGCTTCTGGTTTACGAGTATCGAACACCGCGATGCTTTGCGAAATCTTCGGGTCGGGATTCAGGGGCGTGTCCACCCACAGATTACTTGATTCAGGGTGAGTCTTGACGAACAGCGAGCCGCCACCCTGGCCATCAAGCACGCGTACGGCTTTCCACGCCTGATCCGGATGCTTGTCGGGATCGGTGCCGATGAAAGTGACATTGGCGTTACCGAGTGCGCTGGTCACCCAAACGGGCCCGAATTCCGGATCGACAAAGTTCGCCCCGCGGCCCGGGTGGGGAATCTTCTCGACATCGATGAGCGCTTCCAGTTGGCGTTCTTTCGAATCGATCACCGCTATCTTGTTGGATTGATTGGCCGCAGTCAGGAAGTAGCGTTTGCTGACATCCCAACCCCCGTCATGGAGAAAACGGGCGGCGTCGATCGTCGTGACCGACAGATTGTCCAGGTCCTCATAGTTGGCAAGGAGGATTTTTCCGGTCTCCTTGACGTTGATGATGAACTCCGGGTGCTGGTGTGAGGCGACAATCGCGGCCACCCGCGGCTCGGGATGGAACTCCTGTGTGTCGACGGTCATGCCGCGGGTCGACACGATTTTCAGAGGTTTCAGAGTGGTGCCATCCATGAAGACGTACTGCGGCGGCCAGTACGCGCCGGCCACGGCGTAACGATCCTCGTAGCCATGGAACTTCGATGTTTCGACAGAACGCGCTTCGAGGCCGATCTTTATCTCTGCGACCTTCGCGGGCGGATGCATCCACAGATCGATCATGTCGACCTTGGCGTCGCGTCCAATCGTATAGACGTAACGGCCCGATGCCGACGGCCGCGAGATGTGCACTGCATATCCGGTCTTGACGATGTTGACGATCTCTTTGGTATCACCGTCTATGACAGCTACCTCGCCGCTATCACGCAGCGTGACAACGAAGAAGCCTTCGATATTGCGCTTGTGCTGCGGCGCTTTTGGCCGTTTTTCCTGCGCAATCAGAACTTTCCAGCTGGCCGTCATTTCCGGCAGCCCGAATTCCGGGGGTTCCGGTGGCGGATGTTGCAGGTAGCGCGCAAGCGCATCGATCTGCGCTGCCGTGAGATCCCCGGATGTGCCCCAATTCGGCATGCCGGCCGGCGATCCGTAGGTGATCATCGTCTTGAGGTACTCGGTGCCCTTCTCGCGCGTGATGTCGGTGGTCAGCGGTTTACCGGTTGCGCCCTTGCGCAGCACGCCGTGGCAGCCAGCGCAGCGTTCGAAGAATATTTTCTTGGAGTCGTCGAATTCCGACGTCGTCATGCGCGGACCGCTGGACTCGATCAGATTTTTCGCTTCTTCACCCGTGATCGCACTGGGCGTTCCCTCATATGCGTGCTGCTCCTCACTCGGCACCGGGTGTCTGGCCTGGCTGGTGTCGCCTCCGCGCACGGCCGTGACCTGATCGACCGTGACGTTGCCGCCGCCATTCCATGTCTGCAGCACAAACGTAAGCGCGGCTGCGATCTCTCCGTCTTTGAGGTAGCCCATCGGCGGCATCGAGCCGCTGTATTGGGTTCCGTTCACGACTACCGGCCCGGTGAGGCCGTTAACGACGGCCCCGATCGCGCGATCGAGGTCCTCCCTGAGAAAGTCCGAGTCATTCAAGGGAGGGAAAGCGCCCGCCAGTCCCTTTCCGTCGGGTTGATGACAGGCGGCACAGACTCTTCCGTATACTTCTTTTCCTGTCGCCACCAGCGCCTCGATATCGGCGCCTCCCTGTTTCATTTCCGCGTTATGAACGGCGGTAGCCTCGGTTTGGGCATTCACCGTCGATGCGGCGGCTGTCCCGAAAATCAGTATCAGCGCGCTCGTGACTCGCCGCGGCGTCAGCGATATGTACATGGCTAATCCCCCTGGATGGTTTCTGTCATGAATCATTCCACAACATTTATTGCGGCAATTGCCTTGACTTCGATCAAGGCGGTCAGGTTCTGCTGAATGTCGAGCCTGTGGACGCCGCGTCTTGGGTAATCAACCCATAGAGCCTCCGGTAGCTGTCCTCGACTACCGATCCGAACAGCGGGTCCTGCATGTCGCTTATCTTATCTTTGATAGCTCGCCAGTCTTCATCGAGCAGTAGCTCCTCAGCCAGTGAGAAGACCTTGTCTTCCTCCTTGTGCATGTGGCGGTTCAGGAACTCGATGTAATCGTGCCCTCGTGTAGTGATCAGATTTCGGTCAGCCAATGTGCCATCCATGACGTCGCCCAGCGCGTCGAGGAAGCCGGTCGCTTTCTCAGTCAGCTCCGCATGGTCATTCTCGAGACCCGCCGTCGTGTTCTTCAAATCTGGCATGCGCAAGGCGACGGCATGAAAGATCAGGTTTTCCGTCGGGTGGTGCTTGATGTCGGGATATCCAGTCATGTACGACATGACATCTTGCATCAGCTCATAGTCAGTTGGCTGCCCGCACGCTGACAATTCCAGCTGGCTTTTGAGAACGCCGAGTAACCTGGAAAAGTTCACGTGGTCAATGTGCAATTGACGAATGAGGTCTGTCATGGCGTTTTCCACACGCACTTGGCTCGATGCATCAGTGGCAATAAGTGTCTACAGTTCAGCATGCGCTAAACATCAACCACTTGATTTAGATCAACATGCTTCGGTCTGCGTAAGATGGAATCGGCCCCCACCCGGGTTTGGAGTGGATCGATCGACCGATGGTGGGATAAGCAGACACCGCGCGCTCGGCACGAGGACAGCGTGGTGGCGTCAGGGCCAGGTTTGAGCCATGCTTCTCACCAGAGCGCGGCGCCGCCGAAGCGAGCCTTAGGGCTCGCGACAAAACAACTTCCCATTTCTCGCCGCCTATCCATCCCGTGCGGCGGTGTTGCTTCGGCGGTTATTCGCCCGCCTCGCGCCTTGCCGCACGGGCGCCTAGACGCCGAGAAACGTGAACTTATTTTGTCGCGAGCCCTTAGTGTTTGTTGCCAGAGCAAGTTACCAAGACAAGGAGAAAGAAATGCCTCAATACATGATTACTTATCTGGGCGGCGATAAACCATCCAGCGCAGAGGAAGGTCAGCAACATATGTCGAAATACAGGGCCTGGTTATCTTCATTGGGCGACTCAGCGGTTAGTCCAGCTAATCCGCTCAAGAATACGAGCACAGTAAACGCTGATGGCACTGTTACCGCTGGGAGCACAACGTCAATGTCCGGTTTTACGATAATTGAGACTGATTCTATGGAGGCGGCGCTGTTGATGGCAAAGGGTTGCCCTTTTCTTGATATTGGCGGTTCACTTGAGGTGTCAGAGTTAATACAGATGCCAGGCCAAAAATAAACATACAATCGCATTCACTCGGGCCGCAAAAAAAGCGCCGCTCGTGCCTCGTGATGCGACAGTTCCGGAGTAGGCAAATATCCGGGCATGCTAGCAGGCACGAATGTGCTCCTGTGCAAGCCTTAGGTAATCCGTCGCCTGGCGCTGCCATCGTTCCTTGTCGTGCACGGCAGGGTCATCCAAATGCGCGGTAGCAAGTCTGGCTCTGGTGTAAGCATGGCAACTTTTGTAGAAACGCAAGAGCTTCTGGTCCGGCCGATCATCAGTAATGCGGCTGTAAACCTGCAGGAACGTGCTGCCCACCGACTCGGCTCCCCGGCGTTCACACTCCAGGGCGAGAAAGGCCAGATCGTCGGCAATATCCAGCAGCCTTAGATCTCGCTTGAATTCAAGGCAATCGATAATGGCCGGGTGCGGTCTCAAATAAATATGCGCAGGCCGCAGATCGCCGTGGGCTTCGATGAGCCTGTTCTGGTGGACTCGCTGATTCAAAAGTTCGGCCTGTCCGTTTACGAACTCGAGCAGATCGGCAGAGACATCCCGAACGGCATTGCGAGGGAGCCCATAGATGGGATTCAGCAGGGCCCGGCGGTTGGCCTCGATGCTGAATTCGAAACGCCCCCGATACTCCGACAGGCCAATCTCGATGGGGGCAGACCGCTCGTAGAACCGGGCAAGCAGCGCGGCTGTTCTGCAAAGATCCGGTCGACACTTTAATCTGTTACGAATGATGTGCTCGAGGGCGTGGTCTTCGCCAAGACGCCGCATGAGTACCAGATAGTCGACTGGTTTGCCCCCTCCATCGAGACTGAGCTCGCCCTGTGTACTCACAGTGAGCGGCACCACGCCGATGTACACGTCGCCGGCCAAACGGCGATTGAGATTTACTTCTAGCTCGCAATTGCGATGTCGCGCGTCGATCGTACTGAAATCGAGATGTGGGTAACGCACAGGCTTTTTGAGCTTGTAAACGTAACGCTCGGTCAGAAATACCCATGACATGTGTGTTCCCGTGGTTTGCACCATGCCGCCTGCATGAGCCCGCCTGGATTCGAGATAGGCAACTTTGGCGGCTGCGGAGACGTCTGGATAGACGAGCTTTGACTGCTGAGGATGGGCCAGGCTATCCATGGTGTGGTCACCAAGATACGAGTCTTGTCAGTATTTCATGCTCGACTCTTTGGCTTTTGACGTGGATCAATGTCAGCCGGGCCCTACGCCGTCTAATTGAAACCTTTCGTTGTCGGATGGTTACCGATGGCATTGTTCAAAGACAGGAGCGAGGCGGGAGGATACCTGGCCAGACGACTGGACAGGTATTCGGACACCCGGCAGCTCGTTGTATTAGCTTTACCACGAGG
>JBPCXK010000311.1:0-3050 GCA_051008635.1 Gammaproteobacteria bacterium | reverse complement strand
CCCGTCCGCTACTGGGGTACCCGAGGCAACTCGGGGAGCGGCCGGGGTTCAACAGAGGGAGGCAAGCCATGGGCTAACAAACGACAATTACCCACGACAACTACGCCGACCAACCGGCCAAGGTAATTGACGCCCGATACCCGCTGTGGCCGGTCGTCTGGTTGACGGGTGTCCCGCGTTTGGTGTGTTTGGTGCGGTTAATGGGTGTCCTGCATTTGATGAGCGCGGGCAGCGTTCGCGCGCTGGGGTGCGGGGTTGCCGGACTCATTCGCCTTCAATCTGAGTCTCGAGCTCGAAGGCCCTCTCGATTTTCATGCCTTTGCTCAGGAACACCAGTGTGTCGATGCTGTCGGCAAATCCAATCATGACGCCTGTGGGTGTGAGTCTGGACGGCGGATCAACGGCGCGCACACGATAGGTCCAGGTGGAAGGCAATGGTTCACGCCTGAATCCAGTGAAGTTCAAGACAAGCGGCACTGCACCGGGCCCGCCTGGACCAATGGCGCTCCCGTTGAAGATGCGTCTTGCGGGCCCGACGATGGCACCTGGAATTGCGGGGCCCTGGTTGTCACGCACCACAACTGCGCCTGTGTTTCGGTCCAACCAATACCGGATCGGGCCAGGCGTTCGCGTCAGGTTTGTAACCGTGCAATTGAAGTTCTTTTGCGCCTCGCCCGGCCCAAAGACGACCGGCTGTCCGCCATTGCAAAGCATCCTTGGCACGGGCAGAGCCTTGCCGCCCAGCATTGGTAGCTGCACCAGGTGGTCTTCAATCTCGCCGGCGCCGAAGCTACCCGTACCGTCCCAGTCTCCACCGGTGACCGGTTCCGAAGTAACGGCAGCACGCATCCATACGGGTCCGGGCAGAAGATTGCCGTTGCCGTATAGGAATCCCGGGGTTCGAATCGGTGTGGTGACGCCTGGCGCCAGATTGACTGGAATGTTACGCACCGCCCACTCGACGACGCCCGGCTGCAGTACGCCGCCCCAACTGCCGTCCATGTTCAAATCCAGCAGCACGTTCAACCAGAATGTGCCGCCTTGACCTCCGGGCGGCACCGTTAGCGCCAGGTCCAGAAACGCGGGAGGCGGGATCGAGACCAGAACAACGTTGAGCCCGACCACGCCGTCATCCGTGTCCGTGTTCGAAGGGCTAAGGTTGGGCTGACCATCCGGGTCCGCTGGATCATTGGCGTCGGTCTCGGCACTCGCGCCTGGACCCAGTCGCCCGCCGTTCACATCGGCGGTGCGCGCACCATCGGATGCAAACAGAGTCGGAAATGCGGCCGCCTGCGCAAAAGGCGCCGGATAACCAGTGCTTCCACCGTCCGGCGCGTCGCCGTATTCGCCGAGCGATGCACATGCGGTCATGGCCAGAGTGCTGATAACAATCAGCCAGAAGACAAGTCGATTCATCATTACGCTACCCTCCGTAGCAATAGGCACGTGCAGCCTGCACGCGATTCCACTTTGAAGCAGATCTGACTGCACAATTGTCAGCGGAAGCCGAACCTGCATTCGTTACTCATAGACAGATGAGCTCATGAGTGATGTAACTTCTCTCACTCAGATCTAGAGCACGCAAATAAACCTCGAGCCGATTGATCCAAATTGCCTTGCCGTTCGTATTACTGCATGAGCTTCTATTGAACCAAGCGCGTCAGGCGGGCAACCGTCGCGGTTCGGCTGAAGCCACTGGGTCGTCGAGGTGCGTGAGGATCTTCTTGTTCACGACCGGGAATTTAGATGCAGCCGATCACTGTCACCGCCCCACCGAATGTCTGGCACGTCTCGAAGTCGAGGTTGAACACCCGCTCGAGGCGTTGTGCCGGAGTCATCGAAGCCCGCCGTTCGGTAGGTGCAGGGCTTCAGGCTCGTTTTAGGCCTTGGCCCGGCTGCCCTGGCCCCGCTTCACCCGTGTCACCCGAGGCAACGGCCGTGTTGGCGCTCTAATTGTTCCGCGATTCAACGGCACACGTTGACCGGTTTGTCTTAGCGGCGAATGTACGGATTCAGTGAGCGAATCCGGAGTGGCGGATGCAGATCATTCTCATCGACATGCGCTCGAAATTTCTCGAGGTCGTGCAGCATTTGTTGTTCGTGCTGCCCACAGCGATCCGGCCGGCGCAAGAGCACAAACGAGTGGTCATTTGCACCAACATTTTTCCCTACTGCAATTGCGTCGGCTGGCGCTGATTGGTCGTGTCAAGATTTTCCCATCACGCCGATTTACAGATCCAAACACGCACTGCCAGCGGTGTCTTTGCTGCCATTGCATTGGAAACGATTCTGGAACGCACCGGCAGAAAATTCGGCAAAAACTGGCAACGACAACGTCAAACCTGGGATCTTTTCGTCCAAGAGATGTGGATCACTTATCGACAGGCAATCGATATTGATGTAGCTCCACCTCCCCCGAAAAATCTGTAAATTCTTACTACAGATTTCTTCACAAAGCAGTAGTGGATGCCCACCATTTAAACCAATTCACACGAGCTGCGCGGCCGGTGAGCGCGGACTGCTCGTCATGCATCAGGGCTATCTCTCCATTGACTTGATATACAGAAACGCAACGAAGCAGTCCGGCATTGATTTCGTCAAACAAATGAGACGCCGATGGTCGCACCTGGCTGGCAAGCCTCTGTCCGATACTGACAACGCGGGTGGGCACATGTCGTTGTCCTCGCTCCGTGTCGCCGGCGCACGACGCGCGAGTGTTTGACAAGTAGAAGTTAGGGAACGATAAGAAAGATCACAAAAGAACGCTTCCGTGAGCTCCACTAGGTTGATGGATCCCATAATGGCGACCTAGTACAAGAGCGCTATTGGCGCGGCCTGAGTTTGGAGTTCGAACCGCGCGAGGCCGCGACTAGAGACGATATTCGCGTCTGGGTCCGCGACTGGGTCGGCGTGGGCATTGCTCGTAGCTGCTCGATTGAGCTCGGCGACGAGCGACGTCGAAAGCCGCCTGAGTCATTGTGGAGCTACGGCATCGTGGTCATTCGTAGGAGATCTGCCATGAAGTATGCGCTCCGTCCTCTATCCGGAGT
>JBPCXK010000310.1:0-7930 GCA_051008635.1 Gammaproteobacteria bacterium | reverse complement strand
CGTCCACCACCCAGTACTCGGGGATCTGATGGCGCGCGTATAGCGTGCGCTTCGCCCCGCGATCGCGGCCGAACGAGGCGTTCGCGACTTCGATCACCAGCAACGTGTCGGCTGCACTTGGGTGCTGTTTACGGTAGTTCCCCGCGCGCACGATAGCGAGATCCGGTTCGGGCCAGGTGTCGTCGTCTGTGAGTGCGAGTGGCTGTTGCACACGCAGACGAAAGCGTTCGCGGTCGAGCTGGGCGGCAATGATGCTGAGCAGCTCGTCGACTGCAGTTGCATGCGGCGGATTTATTGGCACCATGCGGATCAGCTCCCCCTCGATCAACTCCAGACGTTCGTCCGCGTCGATAAGACCCGCTTCGACGGCCTGAAAATACCGCGGCGCGGTCCATTGCCAGCGCTCTGGCGCAATGGCACTCATCGCTCTATTGTGAGCATCCTGTTCATCACGAGGAAGATAGCGGACACAGGTTGAAAGTGCAATTTGGATCGAATTCACATGGCTATCTTTCCCCCACCACCCCCGTCGTTTCGCCCGGCGGGCCTGCCAAGGCTCCTGCACGAACTCGCCATTGCCAGAGCTGACGGGCGCTACACCAAACTCCTCGCCGAGCTAGCCAGAACCGATCTCGTGGTGCTCGACGACTGGGGCATCGCCCCCATCGGCGCCGATGCGCGGCGCGATTTGCTTGAGATCCTCGACGACCGGCACAACTCACGCTCGACTCTTGTCACCAGTCAGATATCTGAATTTTTTGTAGCTTCAGCAGGACGTTATCCAGCGTCCGCCGTTTATGCGTAGATCCAGCTTGGCGATAGAAACGACGTTCTTGGAGAATTTGTTGGTCGGGGCGAGAGGATTCGAACCTCCGACCACCGCAACCCCATTGCGGTGCGCTACCAGGCTGCGCTACGCCCCGACTGGTCTACGAGAATACTGGATGCGCCCGTGTTTGCATAGCACCGGGCAGTGAGGCAGAGCGCCTCACTCACTCGACACCGGCGTTTGCGCGCCGCTCAGCGCTTGAGCAACATCAGCAGCTCTTCGAGCTCCTGGCGGAGCTGACGAACGATCTGCTGGCTTTGGCTGTTGTCTTCCTTGGCCGGTTGTCCGGCAAGGTTCTGCCGGGCGCCGCCGATAGTGTAGCCTTGTTCGTACAATAGACTTCGGATCTGCCGTATCAGGATAACGTCATGACGCTGGTAGTATCGCCTGTTGCCACGCCGCTTGACGGGCTTGAGCGGGGGGAACTCCTGCTCCCAGTACCGCAAGACATGGGGTTTGACGCCGCACAGCTCGCTGACTTCGCCGATGGTGAAGTAGCGCTTGCTGGGGATTGCCGGTAGTTCGCTGTTGTTACCTGCTTCCAGCATACGCTTCCACTCGCGCTTTGAGTTTCTGGCCCGGGCGGAAGGTCACAACCCGGCGCGCGGTGATTGGTATCTCCTCGCCGGTTTTGGGATTCCGGCCAGGCCGCTGAGTCTTGTCACGCAGGGTAAAATTGCCGAACCCCGACAACTTGACCTGCTCCCCCCTCTGAAGCGCTTCACGAACTTCCTCGAAAAACGCCTCAACCAGTTCCTTCGCTTCCCGCTTGTTCAACCCCAGTTCTTCGAAAAGGGTCTCAGCCAAGTCGGCTTTGGTCAGCGCCATCTCAGTTCCTTAGGTTACCGCCCAGATTCTTATGGATTTTAGCAACCACCTCAGCCACCAAATCCTCCACGTCTCGATCGCTAAGGGTGCGGGATAAATCCTGTAAAATCAAGCCTAAAGCGACACTTTTTCGACCTTCGACTACGCCCTTCCCGCGGTAAATATCGAAGATATTCAGACCCCGCAATTGCGGTATCGCCATACCGCGTATGCAAGTGCTTATCTGATCTGCGGAGACCGCTTCATCGACCACAACGGCAATGTCGCGACGGATGGCAGGGAAGCGGGACAGCGGCTCGAACCGCATTACGTTGTCGAGTTCGAGTGAACTCAACGCCAGCTCGAATACAAAAGCCGGCTGTTCCAGACCGAGCGTGGACTCGACGCCCGGGTGCAAGACGCCGACCCATCCCAGCGGCTTACCGCCGACTTCCACTGCTGCGCTCTGGCCCGGATGCAGGGCAGAATGAGACGCCTGGCTGAATGTTGCCAGCAGGCCGCTAGCCCCCAGGACGTCCTCGACGTCGCCTTTTATGTCGTAGAAATCGATATTCTGCTGTCGCGCCCCCCACTGTTCGGGCAGGGCTGCGCCGCTCGCAACGCCCGCCAGCACGGGGATTTGTTCCAGACCTTGTGGGGTTTCCACGAACTTCAGCCCGGTCTCGAACAAACGCACCCTGGCTTGCTGCCGGTTGAGGTTGTAGATCACCGCCTTGATCAGCCCGGGCCACAGGCTGGCACGCATCACTGCTAGGTCTGATGAGATCGGGTTGGCGAGCGCCCTGGGCGGTTGCCCCGGCGCAAACAGCGCGTTCGCTTCCTCGTCGATGAAACTGAACGTGATAGCTTCCTGGTAACCACGCTCAATCAACGCCGCGCGCAAGCCGGCGACTACACCGCTTTGACTGCTTTGCCGGCGAATCGAGGGCCGATGAACCCGGCTCGTGGACGGAATCTTGTCATAGCCGTAAAGCCGACCGACCTCCTCGACGAAATCAGCCTCGATCGCCAGGTCGAATCGAAAACTGGGCGGGGTAACTGTCCAACGCTCGCCCTTCTCCTCGACCTGGCACCCCAGCGCAGTGAACATCCGCGCAATCTCCTTTTCCGGCACCTTCACGCCGAGGCCGGCCTCGATCCGGGGAATACGCACACCGACTGGTTCTCTTGTCGGCACACGATTGTCATCGGCCACGTCCGTGACCGGGCCCGGGGAGCCACCCGCGATGTCGATCAGCAGGGCCGTCGCCCGCTCGATGGCTTTGCGCTGCAGGGCTGGATCCACACCGCGCTCGAAACGATGCGAGGCGTCCGTATGCATGCCGTACTGACGCGCTTTACCGGCGATCTGCCTTGGGGCGAAAAATGCACTTTCAAGAAAGATGTCTCGTGTCTGGTCGGACACCGCACTGGCTGCCCCGCCCATGATCCCGGCGAGCGCGACGGCCCGCTCATGATCGGCGATCACCAGCGTGTGTTCATCCAGCCGCAGCTGCTGGCCGTCCAGCAGCTCCAGCTCTTCGCCCGACCGCGCCATGCGCACGCGGATACCGCCGCGCAGCGCACTCAAGTCGAAGGCATGCATGGGTTGCCCAAGCTCCAGCATGACGTAGTTGGTGACGTCGACTACAGGGCTGATCGCGCGTACGCCACATCGTCGCAGCCGTTCGCGCATCCACAACGGCGTGATCGCATTCGGGTCGATGCCCTTGATGACCCGGCCCGCATAACGTGGGCAACCTTGCGCATCGACGAGCTCAACGTTGAGCGCATCGTCAATCTGCGCCTCGACCTGTGGCACTATGACCGGCTTCAGTGCGGTGCCGGTGAAGCTGGCGACTTCGCGTGCAACCCCGGCAATGCTCAGACAATCGGCCCTGTTCGGTGTGAGGTCGAGCTCCAACGTGGTGTCATCGAGCTGCAGATAATCGCGCAGACCAGCGCCTGCGGGCGCGTCGTCGGCCAGCTCCAGTAAACCATCAGCGTCCTCGCCGAGCCCAAGCTCAACGGCGGAGCACAACATGCCCTGCGACTCGACACCGCGCAGTTTGGCTTTGCCAATACGTTTGTTTTCGGTAAGGACGGCGCCGACGCGCGCGAACGGCGCCCTGAGAGCTGCCTTCGCATTGGGCGCGCCGCACACTACCGGCAGGTGCTGGCCGCTGCCGTCGTCGACCTGGCAAACCCGCAGGCGCGCTGCGTGGGGGTGCTGCACAGCCTCGACGATCCTGCCGACCACGACACCGGAAAACGTGGATGCGACAGGCGTTACGCCATCAAGGGTAAGCCCCGCCATGGTCAGCCGTTCGCCGAGCTCCTGCGTCGAGATGTCCGGGTTGGCCCACTCCCGCAACCATGCTTCGCTGAATTTCATAATCAGTACTGCGTCCAGATGATATTGACGGGTTCAGCGCGACGAAAAGCGGTTTAACGGGCAGGCGCACGATTCAGGCGAGCGCCACGCCGCCTGCAGCCACTTATCGTCCCGCCCTGGCCCGCATTTCTCACCACGGGGCGAGATGATCGCGCAGATTTGATTTCACAAGGCATTTTCTGAAACGAGGAATACAGGTCGTATTTCCGAGAAGAAGAAAATGCGTTGTGGAATCAAAGATCAAGCGGGGACTCGTCATCGTGGTGAGAAATGCGGGCTAGGGGAGCCCCGCAAATACGCCACCGCCGCGTTGCAGTCCTTGGCAAGGGGTCAGCCATTCCTTGCGGACTGCGCCTTGCATTGGCGCATTTGCAGAACTCTGAGTCCGTCAATATCATCTGGACGAAGCACTAACGCGTGGCGGTGAACTGCCGCAGAAATCTGAGGTCGTTGTCGAAGAACAAGCGCAAGTCATCGATACCGTAACGCAGCATGGCGAGCCGCTCGATGCCCATCCCGAAGGCGTAGCCGCTGAATTGCTCGGTGTCCACGCCGCTGTGCCGGAACACCTCCGGATGCACCATTCCGCAACCCATCACTTCCAGCCAGCCGCTGTGACCGCACACGCGGCAACCTTTCGCGTCACACATGACACACTCCACGTCGACTTCCGCTGACGGTTCGGTGAACGGAAAATAGGATGGACGAAATCGTGTCCGCAGATCATTGCGCGCGAAAAACGCGCGCAAGAACTGATCGAGATCGCCCTTGAGATCGGACAAAGCAACGCCCCGATCGACCAGCAAACCCTCGACCTGATGGAACATCGGGCTGTGCGTCGGATCGAGCGGGTCGGAGCGGTATACCCTGCCCGGTGCGATGATGCGCAGCGGCGGCGGCGTCGATTTCATGACCCTGATCTGTACCGGCGAGGTGTGCGTGCGCAGCAAGGTCTTGTCGCCAAAATAAAAGGTGTCCTGCATGGCACGCGCGGGATGGTGCTCAGGGATATTGAGCGCCTCGAAGTTATGATAGTCGTCCTCGACCTCAGGTCCTTCGGCAACCTCGAAACCGAGTTGAGCAAACAGGCTCGCAATAAGCTCGCCGGTGATCGTTATCGGGTGCAGACCACCGCGCCGTTGACCCCTGCCGGGTAGCGTCACGTCCACGGATTCCTGCGCCAACCGGGCATCGAGACGCTGCGCGTCCAGAGCCTGCTTGCGCGCGCCGATCGCCGCCTGGATCTGCTGTTTGCCATCGTTGATCGCCTGACCGGCGGCAGGACGTTCGTCTTTCGGGAGCTTTCCCAGGCCCTTGAGCCGCTCTGTGAGCAGGCCCTTCTTGCCGAGGTATTCCACACGCACGCTGTCCAGCGCGGCAGCATCAATGCTGTCGCCAATTCGAATCAGCGCTTGTTCGACCAGGGCTTGCAGATTCTCCACGATGAATCCCGTTACAACAAAAAGGGAAAGACGCCAGCCTTTCCCTTTTTCGACTCTGGAACGCGGTAGTCCGCGCCCGTGGTGATTGTCAGTTGGCCAGGCCCGCCTTTGCGCGTTCGGCAAGCTGGCCAAAAGCGGGGAGATCGTGCACCGCGAGGTCGGCGAGGGCCTTGCGATCGATCTCGATGTTCTCCTTGTGAAGGCCGTTGATCATCCGGCTGTAAGACAAGCCGAACTGGCGCGCCGCGGCGTTGATACGCACGATCCACAGCGCGCGAAACTGTCGCTTGCGCTGACGGCGGTCCCGATAAGCGTACTGCCCCGCCTTTATGACCGCCTGCTTGGCGACGCGGAACACATTGCGGCGCGCACCGTAGTAGCCCTTGGCTTGCGCCTTGATCTTTTTGTGCTTGGCGTGCGCGGTGACGCCTCGTTTGGCTCTTGGCATTGCAAGTTACTCTTAGCTGTAAGGCAACATCTGACGCACGGCCGGCGTGTCCGCCGGAGCTACCAGTATTTGTGACCGAAGATGCCGCTTACGCTTGGTACTCTTCTTGGTCAGAATATGGTTCAGGTGCGACTGTGAGCGCTTGAACCGGCCCTTGGCCGTACGTTTAAAGCGTTTGGCCGCGCCGCGGTTGGTTTTCAGTTTGGGCATTAACTTATGTCTCTATAGTTCACTAGGAGGCGCCCTTCTTGGTCTTTTTGGGCGCCAGCACCATTACCATTTGGCGGCCTTCCATCTTCGGCCGCTGCTCGACTGTGCCGTATTCCTCGAGCTCCCCTTCCAGCCGTTCGAGCAGCTGGCCCCCACGTTCCTGATGCGCCATCTCACGGCCTCTGAATCGGATCGTAATCTTCGCCTTGTCGCCGTCCGATAAAAAGCGGACAAGATTTCGCAACTTGACCTGAAAATCGCCCTCTTCCGTGCCAGGCCGAAACTTGACCTCTTTGACCTGTATCTGCTTTTGCTTTTTGCGCGCTATCTGAGCCTTCTTGCTCTGTTCGAACTTAAACTTCCCGTAGTCCATCACCCGGCATACGGGTGGCTCAGAATTCGGCACGATTTCGACCAGATCGACCTCGGCGTCTTCGGCCATCCTCTGGGCCTCGTCAATCTCGACTACGCCGACGTTTTCTCCGTCCAAACCAATCAGGCGAACCTGGGGGTTGGTTATTTCTCCATTAAGACGATGCTCTTTACTAACGCTGATATGCTATTCCTCCAAAGCAGAGCGGCCGCGGCTCGCAACCTCGTCGGCAAACCGGTTGACAAAGGACTCTATATCCATTGCCCCCAGGTCTTTACCGCGTCGCGTGCGCACGGCCACCGTTTGCGTCTCCATCTCCCGGTCGCCCACGACCAGCAAGTATGGGACACGCTGCAGGGTATGCTCGCGAATCTTAAAACCAATCTTCTCATTTCTCAAGTCAATGACGGTCCTGACCCCCTGATTCTGCAGCCTTTCCCGCACTTTTTCGGCATATGCGCCCTGACGGTCGGTAATGTTCAACACAACCGCCTGCTCGGGCGCAAGCCAGAGCGGAAACCAACCCGAGGTATCCTCGATCAGGCAGGCCATGAAACGCTCCAGAGAACCTAAAATCGCGCGATGCAGCATCACCGGCACGGCGCGGCCGCCGTCCTCCGTGACATATTGCGCGCCCAGCCGGCCCGGCATGGAAAAATCCACCTGCATGGTGCCGCACTGCCACACCCGACCGATGGAGTCGCGCAGCGAAAAGTCGATCTTGGGGCCGTAGAATGCGCCGTCACCAGGCTCCAGTTGCCACTCGGCGCCCTTGCTTGCGAGCGCCTGCTCGAGCGCCTGCTCCGCCTGATCCCACACCTCATCGCTGCCGATCCGCTGTTCCGGGCGGGTGGACAGGCTCAGCAGCACGTCGTCAAAACCGAAATCGGCATATACCTTGAAGACCAGATCGATGAAATGCGCGACTTCATCCCGAATCTGATCTTCGGTGCAGAAGATGTGACCATCGTCCTGCAGGAAACCGATCACGCGCATGAGCCCGTGCAACGCCCCGGACATCTCGTTGCGATGGCACTTGCCAAACTCGCCGAAGCGCAATGGTAGCTCGCGGTAGCTGCGTAAGCCCTGATTGAAAATCTGCACGTGGCCCGGGCAGTTCATGGGCTTGATGGCGTAGTCGCGCTCCTCAGACCGTGTCGTGAACATCTCACCACGGTACTTGTCCCAATGCCCGGAACGCTCCCACAGGCTGCGATCGACGACTTGCGGAGTGTTGACTTCCTTATAGCCGTTGTCGCGATAGACCGAGCGCATGTACGCCTCTATCTCCCTGTAGACCGCCCAGCCCTTTTCGTGCCAGAACACCATGCCGGGCGCTTCTTCCTGGAAATGAAACAGATCGAGCTGGCGGGCGATCTTGCGATGGTCGCGTTTTTCGGCCTCCTCGACGCGTTTCAAATAGGCC
>JBPCXK010000309.1:0-4950 GCA_051008635.1 Gammaproteobacteria bacterium | reverse complement strand
GGCTTCAGGAGAAGGCGAAGGAGTTCAAGTCCAAGGGAGCGGAGATTTATCACAAGGCGTGAAGGGTCAGTCGTGAAAGCTGTCGTGCGCGAGACAGCGGCAGCACGTGCACGACATTCAGAATCTTCAGCCCCGTTTGGATACCGAATGGCGGTTCGCGCCGCTTCCGGCATGACGGCATCAGGTTGCTCTAATCGTCCTCGTCGTCCTCGTCGTCGTCCGTTACGGCGTCGACGACCGCGCCACCGACCTTGACCGGCACTTTCACCACGCCGATGGCGATGTCTGCGGCGGTGCCGAGAACAGTGCTCACACAACCCGAGAGCATGAGGGCGGCCACCACAATAGCCAGCATGGGTATTCTCATGGCATCAATCTGAATGGCTCGAGACCTGTACATTCTAGGCGTTGGCGGTTACAGCTTCCACAACAACTCATCGAGGCCCCCCGCCCACCCGTAGCGCCGCAGATCAATGCGGCCATTGACCAACTCCACGCCTTCGATGGCCAGCAATTCGGCCTGCCGTTTGTATGGCTCGCTGCCCCTGGGGAAAGATATCTCGCCTTTGGCATTGATCACCCGGTGCCAGGGCAGCTCGATATCGTCCGGCGTCTGATGCAGCGCGTAGCCGACCATGCGTGCGCGGCGTGGTAGCCCCGCCAGCCGCGCGATCTGACCGTACGTTGCCACATGCCCGCAGGGTATTTCCTTCACCGTGTCCCAGATACGCTGGTAGCTGCTGGTGTCGTCCGGCATCTCAGTGACCGCGTGTGGTTGGCAAATAAGTGGTCAATCTGCTTAACTCAGAGGTGGGATTGTGATTGAATTCCCCGGGTTTCTGCGGGCAGTGCAAGACACTGCGATTTTCAGCTCAAAGCATGCATTACATATAAGGAGTATATAACCCATGAGCAAGAGTGATCTGGGCTCCGTCGCCAGGGCGCTGGTGGCCAAAGGGAAGGGCATTCTGGCCGCCGACGAGAGTTCTCCCACCATCAAGAAGCGCTTCGACGGGATCAACGTCGAGTCGACCGAAGAGAACCGGCGGGCGTACCGGGATCTGATGTTCACCACCAGGGGCGCCGAGGACTATATCAGCGGCGTAATCCTGTTCGATGAGACCTTGCGCCAGTCGGCCAGCGACGGCACGCCGTTTCCGAAGGTGCTGGCGGACAGGGGTATTGTGCCCGGCATCAAGGTCGACAAGGGCGCCAAGCCGCTCGCCGGATATCCCGGCGAGAAGATCACTGAAGGTCTGGACGGGCTGCGCGACCGCTTGGGCGAGTACTACGACTTGGGGGCGCGTTTCGCCAAGTGGCGCGCCGTAATCGACATCGCCGATGGCATCCCGAGCGCCTATGCCATCTCCGCCAATGCGCACGCCCTGGCCCGTTATGCCGCCTTGTGTCAGGAAGCCAGTATCGTGCCCATCGTCGAGCCCGAAGTCCTGATGGATGGCGGCCACGACATCGCGCGTTGCGACGACGTTACCGACGCCACACTGCGCGCGGTGTTTGCCGAACTCGCCGGCTATCGCGTGGCGCTCGACGGCATGTTGCTCAAACCGAACATGGTCATCGCGGGCAAGAAGTGTGCGCAGCAAGCCAGCGTCGGCGAGGTGGCCGAGCGCACGGTCGCCTGTTTCCGCCGTACCGTACCCGCAGCCGTGCCAGGCATCGTGTTTCTCTCCGGTGGGCAGTCGCCGGAAGAAGCCACTGCGCACCTCAACGCGATGAATCAGATGGGCGATCATCCCTGGGAGCTGAGTTTCTCCTATGGCCGCGCGTTGCAGGAGCCTGTGCTCAAGTCATGGCTTGGCGAGACGGCCAACGTCGCGAAGGCGCAAGCGAGTTTCCATCATCGCGCGAAATGCAACGGCGAGGCGCGTTACGGCAAGTACTCGGAGGCACTGGAGAAGGCGGTTGCCTGATTCGGAAAGGTCCCTGATATTTCGTCATGCCGGAAACCGCGGTAGCGGTTATCCGGCACCCAGCTATGTGATTTAGGATCCCGGACAAGCGCTACTGCGCTTTCCGGGATGACGGCTCCGGTGTTTGTTTGACGTCTCTGCGCCTGTGCGTTTTTGACCCGAAATCAATCACATCGGCGCTTTCAGCGCAGCTCGCAAACCACCGCGCCATCATTCCATCCGACCAGGAGTTCAGCTTGTAGTCTTCGATATAACCGCAGTGTCCGCCCAAACGCGTGGCGCGGATTTCCAGGCACTCGGGTTTTGCCAGTGCCCCAAGATCGCGTGCCGGAATGATGGGATCGTCCTCTGCCGCCAGGATGCAGGCGGGCACCGCGAGCTCCGACAACACATCGCCGGTAATGGCGTAGCCGTGCAGATAGGCGAGCAGGTCGGGGAAATGTGTGTGGTGGCGGACCAGATAATCGGTCATTTCACGCAGATTCCTGTTTGCCAGCATTGCGTCGATGTCATAGTCACCGGGAAAACAACTGTGCTTTTTGATAAGAGATCGTCGCCATCTCCGCATGAAATAGCCGTGATACGCGGACCAGCCGCGCTCCATTGCGATCAACGTGTTTTCGGGCTGGAGCACTGGACAGACCGCAAATATACCGCCCAATGAGACATTCGCTTCGACGGCCCGCAGCGCCGCCCGCAAGGCGAAATTACCGCCCAGTGAAAATCCGCCGAGTAACAGCGGACGATCGCCGAACGTCCTCTGGACGACACCTAGCGCATTCACCACCTCCTCGATCCGGCAGGAGTGGAACAGTTCACGATTCAGGTGCTGTGTGCTGCCGTGATCACGAAAGTTGAGCCGGAATACATCGAAGCCGCGTTCGAAAAGATAATTTCCGGCGGACCGCATGTAGAGCGAATCTGCGCAACCTTCCCAGCCGTGCAACAGCACAACCAGCGGTCGCTCGGCATCACCGCGGTTATGAAGACCCTGCAAGCGCACGCCCCCACCGCAGTCGAGAGTATGACCGCGTGCGTTTGTGGCGAACCCATGGTCGCGCCGGTGCAGCATGCGTTTGCGAAGCACCGTGCCGGTGACGACGGTTTGTACGTGGGCGTTGCGCAGCAGCCAGGGCGGATGGAAAACCTGGCCGTTCATCCGAGCAGCTTGTCCTTGGCCTGATTGATCTTGGCCGCCAGATAGTCCGAGCCGCCCCGGTCGGGGTGCATCTTTTGCATCAGCTTGCGATGCGCATCGATAATGTCCGCCTCACCCGCATCGGGCTGCAGCCCCAGGATAGCGAACGCCTCTTCGCGTGTCATGTCGCCACCACCAGAGCGAGGCGCTTCTCGCCGCGTTCCGCTGTCGACGTACGCCTCCCATGCATCAGCGTGGATGCGCTCCATGTAGGCTTGCAGCAACTGCGCGGATTCTTCGTCTTCGGAGAGGCACTGCTCGAAGAGCTCGCATAACTGCGCAAAGTCGAGTTGGCCGAGTTTCTTGCCGCGATACGCGCCTTCGTGCACTTTACCGTCGATCTCGCCGGTATCGTGATCCAGTGACATCGATACGAAGCGCGCCTGCACATCGGATTGGCGGCCAGGCGTGGGGCCGGTCGCGGCGCCAAACGGCCCCCTATTGAACACGCCCATGCGGTGAAGAATCGGAAAGGCGCCGACAAGCACCCGCGTGACGCGGCCGAGAAAAGGGAGCGTGGCGCCTATCAATGCGAACAGCCAGTGCAGGCGTCCGGTCACCGCCAGCAGCAACAGCGCAACGCCTGCGATGATGGCGCCGAGCTGGATTTGCACCTTGCGGGGCTGGCGTATCAGCCACTGGAAAAACACATAGCCCAGAAAGACGAGCGCCAGGATCAGGAGTATTCGCAACGCGTCAGCCTTTACCGATCTGATGGGTCATCCGCTGGATATCCTTACCTTTGTTCTTGCTGAAATCAGCCAGTGCGCGCCTTCCGCCAGCGGCATACACTGCGACGGCGCTCAGCAGGTCCTTCAATTGCTGGGCGCTGTTGATATCGAACGGGCAATATGCGCCGCGGCTCAGCCTGGCCATTTGCTTGAACGTGCTCGCGGCGCGTGGCTCGGCGCCTTCGTGAAAGATAAACATCGGCACACCGCGCAGCGCCAGATCACCGGCGAGATGGCACAGTGTATCGGCGTCTTCCTCCACGCAGTCGCCGACCAAGACCAACGCATGCACTTCCTCTTCCTTGCTGGTCTTGAGCGCGTGGCGCAAGACTTTTTCGATCTGCGTGTAACCGCCGAGGCAGCGTACGGCGGTCATGCTTTTGAGCAAATCCTCGGCGCGTGACAGCCAACGCGTGGCCCGGAATTCGCCATAGCCACGGTAATAGCAAAGCCGCACGTCGAGCCCCCCAAGCGCCGATGTCTCCTCGAACATCTGGCCTTGAATATGACAGGCACGGTCCCAGGCCGGCTCGCGGCTCGCTGTCGCGTCCATGGCGAAGATCAGCCGCCCCCGCTCGCCCGCGCGTTTGACGGCTGGGGCGGCGGCGACCTTGCTCAGAAAGCTGTCGATCTCCGCGCGGGACGATTTGCTTAGTTGCTTTTTGTCTTCCGCCATGCAGACTGAAACCATAATCTCTGAGCAGGTAGTTTAACCTACCGCCTCGACACAGCCGCAAATATGAGAGTTTTCTACTGCGATGAGTTCGTGCTCCCGTTGCCCCCGGCGCACCGGTTT
Organism: Gammaproteobacteria bacterium; assembly: GCA_051008635.1. Classification (GTDB taxonomy): domain Bacteria; phylum Pseudomonadota; class Gammaproteobacteria; order JBPCXK01; family JBPCXK01; genus JBPCXK01. Next base: position 294 of record JBPCXK010000309.1, on the reverse strand, counting down.
CCAATGGAGAAGTACCGGCTGTTGCGCGAGCGGGTGGAGGGCGATGGCCGTTGCTGGCTCGCGGTGCCGGACCGTGCGAGCGACGAGCAGATATTGCTGGCGCATGACAAGCATTATTTGCGTCGCGTCGTCAGCGGTGATTTGAGCAAGAGAGAGATTCGCCAGCTGGGCTTTCCGTGGTCACGGCAGCTCGTGGAGCGCGCGCGCCGCTCTTGTGGCGGCACTATCAGCGCCTGCCGCGCGGCCGTGACTGACGGCGCGGCCGCAAATCTCGGCGGCGGCACGCATCACGCC
>JBPCXK010000308.1:0-3119 GCA_051008635.1 Gammaproteobacteria bacterium | reverse complement strand
GTGCCCTGGAACGACACTGCAGTCACCCGCTTTCACCGCGCCCACAGGGAGCGCCACAAATGCGCCACTGCGGCGTTGCAGTCCTGGGCAAGAGTCTAACCATTCCCTGCGGACTGCGCCTTGCAGTGACGCATTTGCGGAACTCTGAACCCACCAATATCACCTTGACGGAGCACTAGCGCAATCCATAAAAGCGGTGCGCGTTTGCCGTGGTGGCCGCCGCCACGGCCTCGGCTGGCTGATCGAGACAGCGCGCGACCGTGCGCAGAATATGTGGAAGGTAAGCGGGTTCATTGCGGCGGTCTTTAGGTTTGGGGTGCAGATCCCGCGGCAGCAGGTAAGGTGAGTCGGTTTCGATCATAAGCCGATCGAGCGGGATGCGGTGTACGAGCTCGTGCAAGTGCCGGCCGCGGCGCTCGTCGCAGATCCAGCCCGTTATGCCGATGTGAAGGTCCAATTCGAGATAGGCGTCCAGCTCGGAGCTCGAGCCCGTGAAACAATGCACCACCGTTTGCGCGAGTTGCTCGCGATAGGGCCTGAGAATGTTCACGAAGTCTTCATGGGCGTCGCGCTGATGCAAAAACAGCGGCAGGCCGGTTTCGCAGGCGAGCCCGATCTGCTGCTCGAAGGCATGACGCTGCGCTGCCTGCGGCGAGTAATTGCGGTTGTAGTCGAGTCCCGCCTCGCCGATGGCCTTCACCTTTGCATCCGCGGCCAACTCTTTCAGGCGCGCACGCGTGCCAGCGCCCCACTTTTCAGACAGATGCGGATGAACCCCGGCCGTGGCGTAAAGGCTTTCAGGATAACGTGCGGCCAGCGCGATACAGTCCTCGCTTTCCTCTACGCTCGAGCCCGTAACCATCAACGTCGTCACCCCGGCTTCGACGGCGCGTTGCAGCACCGCTGCCTCGTCGTCACGGAACGAGCTGTGCGTAAAGTTAAAGCAGATATCGACGAGTTCCATCGCGCGGTAGTGTTGAAGGCGGTCGGGTTTCTGTAGCCGCCATGTCGGGTCCGCATTGCCGTGCTTCGTAGCGGCAGATATCATCGCCCAAGCAACATACGCCCTGCAACAGGATCATCCTGGCATCATGAAAGAAGGCAGCCCAGAAACCATATATCTGAAAGATTATTCCCCGTCCGCGTTTTTGATCGACGAGGTGCGGCTGCGGTTCGAGCTCGGCGAAGACGTAACGGTCGTGCATTCGCGGTTGGCGCTGCGCCGTAACCGCCAAGCGAAGTCCGATGGCGATGCACTGATACTCGACGGTCGGGAGCTCGAGCTCGACAGCGTCGCGATCGGCGGCAAGCCACTGGCGGCGAATCGCTATCGGGTAGACGACGAATCGCTGACCATAGAAGGCGTCCCCGATCAATTCGAGCTCGACGTTGTCACCCGTATCAAACCGCAGGACAACACCTCGCTGGAAGGCTTGTATAAATCGAGCGGCAAGTATTGCACGCAGTGCGAGGCCCAGGGTTTTCGCAAGATCACATATTTTCTCGATCGTCCCGACGTGATGGCGCGCTACACTACGACAATCGTGGCCGACAAGGATCGCTATCCGGTGTTGTTATCCAACGGCAATCCGATCGCGCGCGAAGACCTGGACGGCAATCTTCATACTGTGACGTGGCGCGATCCGTTTCCCAAGCCCTCGTATTTATTCGCGCTGGTGGCGGGCGATCTGCTGTGCAACGAGGACCGTTACACCACGCGCTCCGGCCGTGAGGTGGCTCTGCGTTTTTATGTGCAGGCGCACAACGCCGACAGAACCGCGCACGCAACAGCAGCTCTCAAAAAGGCGATGCGGTGGGACGAGGATCGGTTCAGCCTCGAATATGATCTCGATATCTACATGATCGTCGCCGTGGATGACTTCAACATGGGTGCGATGGAAAACAAGGGTCTGAACATCTTCAATTCCAAGTACGTGCTCGCCAAGCCGGAGACCGCGACTGATAGCGACTACAGGGGTATCGAGGGCGTGATCGCGCACGAGTACTTCCACAACTGGACCGGCAATCGCGTGACTTGTCGCGACTGGTTTCAGCTCAGCCTCAAGGAAGGCCTCACAGTGTTTCGCGACCAGGAATTCACCGGCGATGTAACGTCGCACGCGGTCAAGCGTATCGACGACGTGCGCACATTGCGCACGCTGCAATTTGCCGAGGATGCCGGGCCAATGGCGCATCCGGTGCGACCTGCGTCATATATCGAGATCAACAATTTCTACACGGTTACCGTGTACGAAAAAGGCGCGGAAGTCGTGCGCATGTACCAGACCCTGTTCGGGCGCGACGGATTTCGCAAGGGCATGGATTTGTACTTCGAGCGCCACGACGGGCAGGCCGTAACCACGGACGACTTCGCGGCGGCCATGGCCGATGCCAACGGCGAGGATCTCGCGCAGTTCAAGCGCTGGTACGAACAGGCCGGAACGCCCGAGTTGCGCGTGAGCGGCGAGTGGAATGCTGACGCGCAGACTTATCGTTTGCACATTGCACAATACAATCCGCCCACGCAGGGGCAGGACGAAAAATTGCCGTTACGAATTCCCTGCGCCACCGCCTTGCTCGGGGCAGATGGCAAAAATTTTCCACTGCAGCTGGCCGGCGAGAACGAACCGCAAGGCGCCGAGCGGGTACTTGATGTTAGCGGCGCCGAGCAGGAGTTCACTTTCATCAACATTACCGAAAAACCCGTGCCCTCTCTGCTGCGCGGGTTTTCGGCGCCGGTGAAGCTCGACTATGGCTACACTGATGAGGAGCTTGCATTCTTGCTGGCGCACGACAGTGATTCCTTCAACCGATGGGACGCCGGCCAACGGCTGTCGATCAAGATCATGTTGGGTCTCATTGAGGATAAACGCGAGGGTAGAGCGCTTCGTCTCAACGACGCGTTCGTAGCGGCAATCGGCAGCACTTTGTCGACCGCTGATCTCGACATGGCGTTGATAGCCGCTGCCGTCACACTGCCGTCCGAGAACTACCTCGCGGAGTTAATGGACGAAGTTGACGTCGACGCCATTCACGCCGTCAAGGAATTCATGCAACAACAGCTTGCACGCGGTCTGGAGACCCAAATGCTCGAGCTTTATGAATCCAGTGCGGCGACG
>JBPCXK010000307.1:0-3467 GCA_051008635.1 Gammaproteobacteria bacterium | reverse complement strand
ACGCAGAGCTGGACGATCAGTTCGGCAGCGGCGGTTTTCAGGGTCTCGATCAGAGCGGCTGCAACGTGAACGTCGGCAACACGACCTACACGAGCCCGGGCGCCAACATCGATAAGGATGTCGTCATCGTTGGCGACGTCATCAATTACTGTCAGTAAGCCGAGCGCGCTTGCGATGGATCGGATGATGAACAGCTTCAGGCGGGTTGTGGCATTCGTCGCTGCGATCGTGGTTTCGGGCTGCGCGCATCAGCAAATTAATGCGACCAACGATGTGCGCATAGCGGCCACGCCCAAGGGTGCGCCGCAGCGGACTATTACCAACTTCAGCAACTCACTGAGATGCATGGACGGGCTGTTCGAGAAATACAACATCTCGAATCTTGTCGTCGGCGCCCAGGATATTCCGGACTCGACGGAGATCGTGGTGGCAGGCACGAAGGACATGCTCATCACGGCTCTTTCCAACATGTCGATCAAAAGCGGCGCAGTGAGATTCGTCGCGCTCGGGCAGGATCTGCAGGACATCACGCGATTCCATCAGCTTCATCCGCGCAAGAACTTCAAGGCGCCCGACTTTTTCATACGTGGCGCGATCACCCAGGTCGACCAGGGCGTGCTCGAGACGCAGGCGAGGGCCGGCGCAGCGGTGGCGCGCGACTTCAGTCTGGAGGCCAGCGCAAACAAGATCGCCTCCATCGTGTCGCTGGACATGAACATGGGGTTGGTCAGCACGCTGCAGATGTTACCGTCGGCGACCTCCAGCAACTCCATTGCGGTCATACGCAGCGGGGTTGGAACCGGCCTGACCGGCACGATCGAGAAACTGGGTTTGCTGTTTCAGGTCGACTTCACCAAAAGCGAAGGTCTGCACCACGCGACCCGAACGCTGGTGGAGCTGGGCGCCATCGAATTGTTGGGCAAGCTCGCGCAGGTGCCGTACTGGGAGTGTCTCGATATCAGGACGACTAACCCGCTCGTGCAAAAGCAGATTCTGCAGTGGTTTGGTGCGCTGGAGCGCGAGGAGGTGGTGACGTTCGTCCAGGCCAAGCTCAAAACGCTGGGACTTTACGCAGGCGCACTCAACGGCTTTGATGATGCCGAGACCCGCGAAGCCATCGCGCGCTACAAAGCAGCGCACGGCCTGATCGCGAATGGCGAGCCCGATTATCTGCTGTATTACCAGTTGATGGCCGATCCGACGCCTGTCCACCCCGCGTACATGCCGGCGCTGAGCAAGACGGTGCAGATCGCCGCGGGCGACCGTGGACGCGAGGAATACACGCGGGAGAAAACCGTCGTGCAGCCGACGGCTCTGGAAATGAGCAGTCTCAGCACCTCGGAAATCTCGTTGACGACGGATCGCGGCGACAAACCCGTCTACCGCAGCGGCGAGTCGGTGACCCTGAAGGTCCAGACAAGCAGGGGTGCGTATGTTTATTGCTACTACCAGCCGGAGGCGGGACAGATCGTAAAAATCTTTCCCAACCGTTTCGTTCAAAGGCGTGAAAATCCAGCGGGCGAGACCCTGCGCATACCTTCCAGCAATGATTTCTCGGTTCGTTTCGACCGCAGGGGCGTGTTCGAAAAGGTCATGTGCATGGCGGCGCAAACCGATATCGAGCGCAGCCTGCCGTTCGAATTGCGCGACAAAGACTTGCAGCCCGTATCGTTGGAGCGGCTGACCACGTTGTATCGCCGCCCGGTGAGGTCGGTGGAAGACATTTACAGGATCTACAAGGACTCCGCGTCGGTCGTCCCGATCAAGGACACCCTTGTGGTTGAGGTTCAGTAACATTCAGATCGGAGGATCAACACGATGAAACATCGCCAATTCGTTTTTTCATTTAGAGCCGGCTGGGCTGTAATGCTCGGCCTCGCACTCGCCCTGCTTTTGTCTGGCACGCCTTTGAGCGCCGACGAGAACGTCAAGATCTTCACTGAGCCGCCCGAGGCACGCGAGTTGGCCAATATTTTGTTCCCGCCGCGTTACCGGGCGATCGTGTTGAGCAGCGCGCCACAACAACCGGCGCCGGAACAGCCGGCGGAGTTCGGTCTGCTGATCAACTTTGAGTTCGACTCGACCACGATCGTGCCGCAATCGTTGCGTATACTGGATTCGATAGGCGAGATGATGCACATGAAACGTCTCGCCAATCAGGCCATCGTGATCGAAGGACACACCGACGGGTTTGGCACTGACAGGTACAACCAACGCTTGTCGGAGCAGCGCGCTCGCGCGGTCAAACGTTATCTCAGCAGTGTCTACGGTATCGATCCGGCGCGGCTGATCGTCGAAGGAAAGGGCGAAAGAGATCTGCACGACCAGCGCGATCCGGCAAACCCGGTCAATCGCCGGGTGCAGTTCCGCGCGCTCAACAGAAGCTAGCCCGACGAGAGAATCGGGTGGAGTCGCAGCGAATGACCGTTGAAAATCCGGCGCTCTGCGGCCCTCCAGCACGCCAAAAAAAAGGCCGGGAGAACCCGGCCTGAAGAAACATCAAATGAAATCGACGCTACATTACGAGCACAGGTGGGGTATGACTGCCGATTGGTTCACATAAATGGCCGAAATTCGACCTCATTCGGAAGGGGATCGCCCGCGCTCCTGCGCCCGTTGAGCATTTTTTAGTACCTTACCCGTGAAATCTTGGACAAAAATACCAAGAATTTCTCGACCGGCGGTCGCGCCGGGGTGAGGCGGACTTTTCCACGCCTTATCCACGGCCGCGCGCCTCACACGTCGGCGTTGCGGTGGGCAAGGGGTGGTAAAGTCCGCCATTGAAGAGGCACATCTTTGGTTCCGGCTAGCCCGCATTTCTCACCGCGGGGCGAGATGATCGCGCAGAGATTTGATTTCACAAGGCATTTCCGAGAAGAAGAAAATGCCTTGTGGAATCAAAGATCAAGCCAGCGCCGTCATCGTGGTGAGAAATGTGGGCTAGGCCGGGTTAGGCATTTCTGGGCCACAAAACCGGCAGTTCAGAGACCGAGCGCCAACTTGCGTCCTTCGTAGAAGGCCACGCTGGCGCGCCGCGGCGCGACACAGTCGCCGATGGTGTGTACTTCGAGCCCGGAGTCCACGAGCGCCCGCTCGAGAGTCGTGTCGGCCTCGGGTGAAGTCGCCAGCGCCAGGCTGTCGAACGTGCGAGTCCACTCGCGGCCGGTCAGCAGATGTCGCAATCTTGCTGTACCGCGATCCCACGACAGCAATGCGGCATCGGTAATGCCTTCGCCGCCGGCAACGGCGAAACGTTTGCGAAGCGCGCCATCGGTATCGCTGTAGCCGAGACCCTTCGCCAGCAGTGGCGCCGAAGTCACGACCGTGACCTCGTGGCCTTTCTCGGCCAGAAGCACGCCCGTGCCCACGCCGCGCCAGTCGTTGAGGTCGTCGAGTAACAGCACACGCTTACCCGGCGTCGCGTCGCCCGCGAGAATTTCCTGGATGCTGAACACGTTGTCCTGCTC
>JBPCXK010000306.1:0-2584 GCA_051008635.1 Gammaproteobacteria bacterium | reverse complement strand
CGTAAGCGCTACGACGTTGAGCGTTTCGATATCTCGGTACCGGCGTTCAGGCACCGTCTGGTCGACCTGTTCGTCAAGAACTTCGCGGCCGATGTCGAGAAGCGCTTCACGGTAGTCGAGACCAGCGCGGATCAGGTGGCAGTGACCTACAAGAACGGTCGCCTGGACGATGTGATCGCGCCGGATCAGCGAGCGCTGTACTGGCAGGGCGTTGTGGACGTGACCGTTGAGACGTTCAATCTGGCGGAGGACTACGTGGTTGTATCGCGTATCGCCAAGGCCCTGATGACAGACCGCAGCGGCCAGTTGGTATCGGTTGCCGATCGCGCTATTTACGCTCGCGCGGTGCCGGAGGGTCACGTGGGTCTGCTCTACATTGACGGCAAGTTGATCGAAGCATTGGCCCCGGGCGTGCACGCGTTCTGGAAGTTCAACCGCAGTGTTGCCGTGGAGTTGATCGACCTGCGTGTGAAGGCGCTGGAAGTCGGCGGTCAGGAAATTCTGACCAAAGACAAGGTCAGCCTGCGTGTCAACGTGACCGCGAACTACCAGTTCACTGATGCGGTGAAGGCGGCAAAGGCCATCAAGGATCCGCTGGATTTTCTGTACAAGGAGATTCAGTTCGGTCTGCGGGCCGCGGTCGGCACGCGTACGCTGGATGAGCTGCTCGAGGAGAAGGACGTTCTCGACCGGCAGATCTTCGAGCACGTTCACGGCAAGTTTGCCGAGATCGGTATCGACGTACGCAGCATCGGCGTGAAGGACATCATCCTGCCGGGTGACATGAAGGAAATTCTTGGCAAGGTGGTTGAGGCCACCAAGGTGGCGCAAGCCAACGTGATTCGTCGTCGCGAGGAAACCAACGCGACACGCTCGTTGCTCAACACCGCCAAGGTCATGGAAGACAACCCGACAGCTCTGCGTCTCAAGGAGCTCGAGACGCTGGAGAAGGTCACCGAGAAAATCGGCAACATCTCGGTTTACGGTGGTCTGGATGGTGTGCTGACCGAACTGGTGCACATCAAACGTTAACCGGTGCCCTTAGCTTGCTAAGGGCACTCTTTTTTTGAATTCAACCATGAATTGGAAATGAGATCTACAACACGAATGTCCGAGGATGAGAGCAAGCGCTCTGGCCTGTGAAGCAGGCCACGCAGCAATTAAAAGATGGCAACATGGCAAAACGCAAGAAAAATCGGAGATCATATTGCGACGCAGCGCACGCACATGCGTTGCATTTGCACATGTTGGCGCTCGGAAAAAACGAACGCCGCGTGATCTGGCGTATCCAGGAATTACTGACGCACAAAACGCTGGTACGCGAAGGCCAGGCCATGAAACACTGCGTTCGCGAGTCACACCAGATCCTGCAAGAGCGGATACTCCTCCATCTGGAGCATGACCACCGAAGATGCACTAAAGCGCCGCGTCGCAGCGCAGTTGTACCGATGCCAACCTCGTCGGTACCGTCTACGTTAACAGCTGCCGGGCCTTCGGCGTAGACAACCAGCTCACCACCGGACTCAACTAGATTACCTCCGGGGTAGATCGTCAACGCGCTTTGACTGCCGTCTTGCACGAGCGGGGTGTTGATGGCAGAGCCGGGAGCGGCGCCTGAAGTATCGGCAGGGCGTTGAAGCTCAGAGCCGTCAGTCGAGAGTATTATTTCGTTCATTTGTATAGTCCTAAAGTTGAATAGATGCGCCGCCACAGTGGACGGCAGGTTACACACACGCACACGCCAGCACCGACCAGAGTTAATGCGGTCGTGTATTAGCGAGTACGAAGTGATTCAGTTGGAGACGTACTCAGATGAGAAGCGCGTCCAGGTGTTAGGTGTTCAGGTGTTTTAGGTGTTGGCGGTCAGTAGCCCGGTAGACATGCTGCGAGCCATCTTGCGCTGCATAGCAGCCTCGCCCTCGACGCGCGCAACAATAGCAGCGGTCGCGTTCTCCAATATCAAACCCACGTTGTCTACAATGATTTGCCCAATCGCGGCCTTTACCCGGGCAGTGGGTTGCCGATAGCGCTTTTTCCCCTGCCTATCCACGGACCAATCGCCCGGTGCGAGCCGGTGGATAACGTCGCCGCATGCTGCGAGTGCCGCGTAGTCATCAGGGTACTTCGAGTGTGGCGTGAAAGCATTGTGGTGAACGTAGAAGACCAGCACGCGACGGAAAGCCTCAGCACAATCGATGCCGGCGGCGCGCTTCATCGGCTTCAACACTATTATGGTCACATGTGTAGACGCCGGGGTGGTCGATGATGTGTTGGAGCTTGGCTATCGCTGCCTTCACGCCCGCGTGGCCTTTGTTCTCCGTCATTAGCTTCTCGACCCGGCGGACATCATTCGGCGTGTCGGTGTTGATGTAAAAGCGCCGGATATTCGATGCGCCGAAGTAGCGCTTATTCAGCTGGCACTGGTGACAGTGATGGCTAAGGGTACGCCGCTTGTACTTGCAGCCGAGGGTATCGCAGTCTTTCTTCTCGTTCGCGCGTATTCGCTTTTGGGTGTGGCTGGAGTCCCAGCTGCCGGCAGTGTTCTTGCGTGCCATGTTTTAGTGAATCTCCTGTAATCCGGTGT
>JBPCXK010000305.1:0-2860 GCA_051008635.1 Gammaproteobacteria bacterium | reverse complement strand
GCCTTGAGTTCCCGTTCCTGCACCTCGATAGGCGCGCCGCTGTGGGCCAGTAGTTTTGCGATACTCTCTCGCCGGCGTTCCAGATGCGCCGACTGCGCTTGCATCCGGGCAAGGCTTTCCTGCGTGGCCTGCAGCGCGGTGCGCTGCGATTCCAACCGTACGGCGAGCTCGTGGACGACGCCTTTTTGTGTATCGGTCTTGTGCCGCGTGTCATGGAGCGTGCGCGCAAGCACGTCCTTTTTCCGGGCCAGCGCCAAACGCATCTTGTGGAAATTGTCCACATCGCGCTGTGCTTGCTCGGACAAACGCCGCGCCTCGGCCATTTCTTCTCTGCGTAGCGTCAATTGCTTTTGAATATCGCTGTACTCGCTGTTGAGTTGCACCTTACGGGATTCGAGCTCGCTGACGTAGACGCGCCGCAAACCCAGTTTGGCCTCGTTCTCCGCATGAATCCGATGGGCGCGATTGTTCGCTTCTGTTATCCGTTCGCGGTTGCGCTCGAGCTCGCGCAAGGCGTCGCGGTTTTCAGACAGTTCCCCAGTCAGACTCGTGGCGGCTTTCTCGCTCGCCTCGAGGTTACCGCTGAGGATTTTGATCTCCTGCTCACGTGCCAGCACTCCCGCACGTTCATTCGTGTCTCTGACTACCCGAAGCCAGTTTCTTGACATCCAGATGCCGTCTTTGGTCACGACAGACTCACGCGGCGTCAGGGTCTCACGCAGCGTAAGCGCCCTGCCGAGATCATCAGCCACGAAGATACCGCTGAGAAGCGTATCGAGCGACCAGGCTGACTTCACTTTGCCCAGCAAGGTGTCGCGCGGCGTGAAATCACCCGGAGCCGCATCGCCCAGGGCCCGGGTGTCGAGCAAGGTGAGGTCGCCGTGTTTGAGCTCGCCGAGGACGCCGATAACCGCATCGGTGCCCTCTACACATACCGCTTCAAGATACTGACCCAACACGGTCTCCAGCGCCCGCTCCCAACCGGGCGCGACAGTGAGCTGTCCAGCCAGCCGCGGCGCCCCGGCGAGATGATTGCGGTCGAGCCAGTCGGTGACCGGTTTTCCCCGCTTGCCCAGCGCTGCCTCCTGTAGCGCCTGCAACGAGGCAAGGCGGCCACGCAGATCCTGATTACGCCCTTGCGCCTCGGTCAGCTCTTCACTCAAGGATTGGATGCGAGCGCGGCGCTCGTCAATGAGCCGTTGATTGTCCTTGAGCTGGCGCTCCTGCTCGTCGACCTGGGCGCGTGCGTCCACGGTGCTGGCCTGCAACGCGCCGAGCTCGTCCTGCGATCCATCTTCCGATAACTGGTCGGTCTCGGCGCTCAGCACCGTTTCCCGCTGCCCGAGTAGATCGAGATGCTGCTCGAGATGGTTAACACGAGTGCTCTCGACGTTGGCGACCTGCTCGGGTTTGGCAGCTCGTCTGCCGACGTCTTCTACTTCGTTCTGCCAGGCGGCCATCGCCTGTTCGGCTTCCGCCAGCTTATCTGCGCGTTCACTGAGCTGGGCCTGCGCACTCTCGAAATCCTTCTCTATGGTGGTCACGTCCTCTTCGAGTTTGGTCAGCCGGGCGCGGTCTTCCACGATGTGTTGTTTGCACTCGTCCCAGGCGCCCTGTGTTTGCTCGAGCTCCTCCTGCTGACGCAGCTGCAACTCCTTGTTGTGCTGGATGGTCTGCTCGGTGCGCGAAATGTCGCTGCCGAGCTTGTAGTACCGACCCTGCACGCCGTTGAACTTCTGATTGGCCTCCGTGTGCGAGACCCTCATCTTTTCAATCTCGGCCTCCACCGCGCGCAGTTCCGCCTGTTTCTCTTCGACCCTGATTTGTTGCTGCCGCACCGCCTTTTGCCGCTCATCGGCCTCCAGCCGCATAGCCTGCCAGCGCAACGCGAGCAGCTCGGCTTTGCGCAACCGCTCTTCCTGCTTCAACACCTTGTAACGCTCGGCCATCCGGGCCTGGCGTTGCAAACGGGCGAGTTGTTTTTCGACCTCCTCTCGCAAGTCGTTGAGTCGGTCCAGGTTTTCGCGCGTGTGGCCGATGCGATTTTCAGTCTCGCGGCGGCGTTCTTTGTATTTCGATATGCCGGCGGCCTCTTCGAGATAAACGCGCAGCTCCTCTGGCTTGGCCTCGATGAGGCGCGAGATCATGCCCTGCTCGATGATGGCGTAGGCGCGCGGCCCAAGGCCGGTGCCCAGGAAAATATCGACCACGTCGCGGCGGCGGCACCGCGTGTTGTTGAGGAAGTATTTGGACTGGCCGTCGCGCGCGACCTCGCGGCGGATGGCGATTTCGCTGTACTGCGCGTACTGGCCGCCGACCGCGCCGTCGGAGTTGTCGAAGGACAGCTCGATGGACGCCTGCCCGACGGGCTTGCGTGAAGACGAGCCGTTGAAGATCACGTCCTCCATCGAGTCGCCACGCAGATGCCGCGAACTCTCCCCCATCACCCAGCGCACGGCGTCGATGATGTTCGACTTACCGCAGCCGTTGGGGCCCACTATGCCCACCAGATCGCTCGGAAATTGAATGACAGTCGAGTCAACGAAGGACTTGAAGCCCGACATTTTGATTTTGCTGAGACGCATACGAGAGATTTCCCTATGCCCTGCCCGTTTTCCACGAAGGCAGCTTTTCGCCCGGCTGCCCCCTAACCCGGCACAGCCGGAACCAAAGATGTGCCTCTTCAACGGCGGACTTTACCACCCCTTGCCCACCGCAACGCCGGCGTGTGAAGCGCGCGGCCGTGGACAAGGCGTGGAAAAGTCCGCCTCGCTTGTGCTAGCCCGCATTTCTCACCAGGATTTGGAATTTTGGGGCAAGCAGGCTGCGCATGTTGGACGCCCGGCCGCCGGAGCATAGC
>JBPCXK010000304.1:0-4350 GCA_051008635.1 Gammaproteobacteria bacterium | reverse complement strand
GGCGACAGCCTCGCCGTCGATCAGCCGATCATCGAGTTCGTCTGACTTCCATGCCCGCCCTGCCAGCCGATACGGCCACACTGGCCGACGGCGTGCTCGCCGCCGAGCGTACGGCGCTGGCTCGCGCGATAACGCTGGTCGAATCGACTCGGGCCGACCATCGCGCCCGCGCACTCGAGCTGTTGGAAAGGCTGGGCGGTCAAGCGCACGACACTATCCGCGTCGGTATCTCCGGTGCGCCGGGTGTGGGCAAGTCCACCTTCATCGAAGCGTTCGGGCTGCACATCGTCAACGCAGGTCTTCGACTCGCCGTGCTCACAGTCGACCCCAGCTCATCGTTGAGTGGCGGATCGATCCTCGGCGACAAGACGCGCATGGAGCGATTGTCTCGCGACCCACGGGCCTTCATCCGTCCGTCGCCCGCGGGCACCTCGCTCGGCGGCGTGGCGCGGCGCACGCGCGATTGCGTGGCCGTTCTCGAAGCCGCGGGCCATGACGTCGTGCTGGTCGAGACGGTAGGCGTGGGTCAGTCGGAGACGGCCGTCGCGGCCATGACCGATCTCTTCATGCTGTTGCTGGCGCCCGGCGGCGGCGACGAGCTGCAAGGTATCAAACGCGGCATCATGGAGCTTGCCGATCTGGTGCTGGTCAACAAGGCGGACGGCGAGCTCGAGCCGGCGGCAAAGCGCACGGCGGCGCAGTACGCGAACGCGCTGCGCCTGCTGCGCCCGCACCAGTCCGGTTGGCAGCCGGCGGTGCTCACGTGTTCCGCGCTGAAGGCGCAAGGCATAGACGACGTATGGGCGGCTGTCGGGCGCTACCGCGATGCCATGCGCACCAGCGGTGAGCACACCGCGCGGCGAGTGCGCCAGGCTCGCGCCGCGCTGCACGATGAGCTGACCCAGGGTGTGCTGGACACGTTGGCGGCGAACGAGGTAGCCAGAACACAAATGGCCAGGGCCGAAGCCGACGTGATCGCAGGCAATCTCTCTCCATCCGCTGCCGCCAGCCGCGTTCTGTCGGTCTTGCTTGGTGGCGCCGGCGACGCTGAGACTCAGTAAGTCGTTGCGTCGAAGCTCGAGGCCATTTGCGCCAGGACACTGGTGGCCAGTGGCGACGCATGCAACACCCGATGTTCGCCTTCGCCACCGTGCAGATAGAGTAATTCGCGAGGGCGCGCGAATCCGTCATCGGCCGGGCGTTCGATATTCTGGTCCAACGACCAGGCTCAGCCGCGCCGCTGCGCGGCGTCGGTTGCGGTTCGTTGTTGGGCCGCGCTCAGGGACGACAGGAGTACACTGAAAGCACGGACGCCTCGGTTGTGGTTCTGGATGGTGTAGTCAGTCGACAACCATTCCGTGTTATCGAGTCCGAACAGGTGTATCCGATTCCGGATATCCCAAAGCCAATCAAGCTCGGAGCGAAGTTTTTCAGAGATTATCCCTTTTCTCTTCAGATGTTTGGTGCGGCCCTTGTAGCTGCCACCGTTTCCATGCACGACCGTCGTTGTCACGCTCTCCACGATACTACCGAGCAGGAATAGTTGCAGCTTGATCACCATGTCCTTCGCCGTTCCCGCCAGATCGGTCCTGCTCAGCACCCAATGTTGAACGTCAGAGAGCATCATCGTGTACGAGACGTTGCTTTTCAGGTTGGACCCGGGGAGGAAACTGAGCCGCTGACGCGCCTGAGCGGTTGTTCGGAGATATCCGCGAGGAAACCGTACCCTGGCTTTCGGTGTTTGGTCTCGCCCCACGTAGTCTTGAATCTCTTGTAGCAGACGACTTGCCTGGGTGACTGCCGCCTCGAGCTCAGCGTCGTTCCTGATAGTCATGCGTTGCGGCTCAACGATTGGCTGAGTGGCGCCGAACACCGATGGGCGGAGTCCGAAGCGTTTGTCGTGGCGCCTATCCAAGAAGCTCCTCTCCAGAAGCACTGTCGCGGGATCGTATCTCTGCGTTTTCGACCATGCCGCTCAACGGATCGGCGCATCACCTGTACCAGCCAGCGCCGACGGGGCTTGTCAAAGGCTCAGGCGTTCAATGACCAGAGGATACTAACCCGGGAAGGCTGGCTGGTGTCAGCTGCAAGCGCCTTAGGTTGCATGGTCCACTGCCCAAGACAGCGCATCGTCGAGGCGGTCACTCCCCCAGAAAAGCTCCCGGCCCACCACGAACGATGGGGCCCCGAAGATGCCAAGTCGTGAGGCCTCGTCGGTTTGAAGCCGAAGCCGGTCTTTCGACGCCGCTGACTGTGCCTGCGCAAGAAGTGCCTCAGGATCCTCGCCCGTCGCTGCAAGACTGCGTGAAACTGTCGCTGGCTCCGAAATATCGAGATCTTGCTCGAAGTTTGCACTATAGACAGACCGGACGAAGTCGGGAAGCCATGGGGCATCTGCGAAAAGGCATGCGACACGGGTAGCAAGAAGGCCGTTGCGGGGGAACTCTGACGGGCGGCGGAAGGGGATGCGGCGGGCCGCGCAAATACGTTCGACGTCGCGCCACATGTAGCGCCCCTTCGAGGGGAAAAGATTGAACGGCGAGTCACTCCACCCCTGATCCCGGAAGATCGGGCCGAGTAAGAACGCCCGCCAGCGTACCCCCACACCCCGCTCTGCTGCGAGCGCCTCGATCTGCATCGCGGCGGGATATGAGTATGTGCTTCCGAACTCGAACCAGAAGTCGAGGATCATGTTGCCCGCTCGTTCATGCACCCTGACAGCCGGCGTGAGCGGCGCGGGTCACGAAACTAACTGCGACGCGCCGCCTAGGTGGCACCGCGTCTGGTTCCACGCCTTGGTTAAGTGCCATTAGTAGACTACGTATCCTTCTTCAAGTCCCGCCTTTCCTGGAGAAACGAGGCAGCAAGGCCAGTGCCCTCTTTCGAACCATATCCATTGAGCTGTCAATTCTGCCGGGACGCAGGCGCCCTTGGCCTTGTAGGTTTCAATCAGTCCATACACCCAGGCCGCGTGGTGCACAGCAGAATTTGGTGCATACCACGAATCTTCAGCATCAGTATATGCGACGCGAGATGAAATAAGAGCTACCAACGAGCTCAACAAATGCTGCCATTCCTTCTCTTCCTTTTCATCTGCAACAATTTCATCGTGCATCAACTGCTGATTGCAATGAATCGCCAAAACGAGCTCGTCTTCCGGACCTTGCCAGTCGTTCCAACTCGCGATTGTGCGCATTGGTGGGTCAATCGGAATACCCACCGCCGTGAACCAAGGGACGTCCGTGGCCGCAATCAATATTCGATTTATATCGGGCACTTATATCTGGGACGTCGCCTTTGGCACTCAACGCCGAGCTGAGGGGCGCGTTTGAGCGCATGCCTCCAGCGCCGGGTTAGCGCGGTTCATTGGTTTGTCGTACATACCGTGATAGATGAAACGATAGGAGCTTGACGTCTTCGGGCGCCAGTCGCTTCGACTCCCCGTCTAGGAATGCCGGTAAGGCCTTGGGCTCGAGGACCCAGATTTCCTTGCTTCGTCCAGGAGGGAGAGGATCGACCCACCAACCTGGAAACAGCACCACGGGATGCACCGGCACTGTGCGCCCAGTTGACTCGTTCAGTGTTGCCGAAAGCCAGCTCGCAGCAGCACGTCCCTGAACTAGAGGATTCCGGTCGATACGATGTCCATTGGCGAATAGCTGACCGTTCGCGTAGTGGATTTTTGAGTCGCCACGCGCAGGTTTAGAGCGGGTCTTGGTTTCGATCGCGTAGACACCCTTCTCCCCGATCAGGACATGATCGATGTTGAATCCTTCTCCTACTACATCGTGGAACACGTGGAACCCTGATTCTCTAAGTCGCTCCAGATACTGTCCAACGGTTCTTTCCCCCTGTTGCGCAAGCCGAAGGCGTTTTGCGACTTTTCGTACAGCGAGAATGCGCCAAAAGGCAATTGCAGACACTGCTATCGCGAGGGCAAAGTATATGATGGGAGATGGAGGTGCGTGCGTGTATGTTTTCCATGTCTCCAGGCCTGCCAGCAGCCAAGCGCAGACCGCAGCAAAAAGATACGGGTAAGCGCGAGACTTTATCAATCGGTCGAGTTCCTCTCCCACGGACTGCCCGGCCGCTCGCAGCGGTGGTGCCTTGATGGGCGACCGGCTCTTACTCCTTTTTTGATCGTACGGCATGCTCAAAATGTGTTTTCGTTCGAACGACGAAATTGAGCCGCGCCGCTTTTCGGCGTCGGTTCGAATGACTGATCATGCCGCGGTAGGCTTGACTCGCTTCGGGGGGCGAGTGATCGACTTTTGGCCGCCCGCTTTTCGCTTGCGCCGCAACTCCTCGCCGATGGCCTTGATGTCGTAGTTGAAGCGACGCGCCAGCTCT
>JBPCXK010000303.1:0-2567 GCA_051008635.1 Gammaproteobacteria bacterium | reverse complement strand
GGGCTGGATGATATTGCTCATAAAAGCAGCGAACTGTCGAAAGCATCAAAGCGTTCGCATTTGTGAGTTTAACAAAAGTATTGAACGTCGTTCAATTATATGTTTCAATATCAAATTGAACGACGTTCAATTAGGTCCTCGACCTGTATGAGTCCGGGTGTTTTTCGGCACAAAAATTGAACGCTGTTCAGTACGGAATGAGCGCCGTAACCCCGGCGTTTGCTCGACGATCAATTAAACGGTGTTTGAAAAGGAGAGAAGATCATGAAGCTTTTTCGACGAGTGAGGCAGCTCGGTCTGCTATGCATTCTCGCCTCGGCCACGCTGTGGGCGAGCGCCAACGCGGCCGGGCTGTTGACGCCCAGCGACGGAAGTTTGCCCGCGCTGGGGATCAAGAATCATGAAGTCGACGTTGTCATTGAACACGGTTACGCCATTACGACGGTGGAGCAGGTGTTCGCTAATCCCCACGCTCGTGATCTGGAAGCGATCTATTCTTTCCCGGTGCCCGAACATGGCGCGGTGGCTGAGTTTACAGTGTGGATCGACGGCCAGCCGGTAATCGGTGAGGTTCTCGAGAAGGCGCAGGCACGGCGCGTATATGAAGAAGAAAAGGCCGCGGGACGTGAAGCAGGCCTGACGGAAAAAGACGGCTACAAAACGTTCGACATCCACGTGTCACCCGTGCGCGCGGGCCAGGACACGCGCATCCGGCTCGTGTATTTGCAGGCCACGCACGTCGATACCGGCATAGGCCGCTACGTCTATCCCCTGGAGGAAGGTGGTGTCGACGAACAGAAGCTCGCGTTCTGGACGGCGGATGAAGCGGTCTCGGAGCATTTCGAATTTGCCCTCCGACTGCGTTCTGCTTACCCCGTCGAAGCAATGCGCGTGCCGAACCATACGCAGGCGCTCGTGCAACAGACCGATACCGGTAACTGGCAGGTCATGCTGGAAACTTACGGCGGCACACAAGCGCCTGTCGAGGAGGGCGGGGCGCAAGCAACACAACAAGGCTTTGCGCCCGCCAACCCTGTCGCATTCCGCCTGGACAGTGACGTAGCCGTCTACTGGCGCCATCAGGCCGGGCTGCCCGGCAGTGTCGACCTGATAGCCTACAAGCCGGAGGCCGGCAAACGGGGCACGTTCATGATGACCGTGACGCCGGGCGACGACCTCAAACCGATCACTGAGGGTCGTGACTGGATCTTTGTGCTCGACATGTCCGGATCCATGCAGGGCAAGTACGCCACGCTTGCCGATGGTGTCGAGCGCGCGCTCGGCAAGCTGCAGGCCCACGACCGGTTTCGCATCGTCCTGTTCAACAGCACGACGCGCGAATTGACGCATGGGTTTGTTCCGGTAACAGTCGGATCGGTACAACAGTACAGTCAGCAGGTCGCCGCGATCGTGCCCTCAGAAAGTACCAACCTTTTCGCCGGACTCAGGCTTGCGCTCGACTCACTGGACGCCGATCGCAGCACCGGCATTGTGCTGGTCACCGACGGTGTCGCCAATGTCGGCGAGACGCGGCAACGCGAATTCATCAGGCTGATGCAGAGCAAGGACGTTCGTCTGTTCACCTTCATCATGGGTAACAGCGCCAATCGCCCGTTGCTCGAAACGCTGACGAACGTCTCCAACGGCTTCGCGCTAAGCGTGTCGAACAGCGACGACATCGTTGGGCAACTGTTGAGCGCGACCAGCAAGCTGAACCACGAGGCGATGCACGGCGTGAAGCTCAAGATCAAGGGCGTGAAAACCGCCGACTTGAGCCCGGACACCGCGCGCAGCCTCTATCGCGGCGAGCAACTCATTGTGTTCGGCCACTACTTCGACGGCGGCACGGCTGACGTCACGTTGCAAGCGAGGATCTCAGGTCAGCCCGTCGTATACCGCACGCAATTCGATTTCCCCGAAACCGTAAGCGGTAACCCGGAGATCGAACGCCTGTGGGCCTATTCGCGAATCGAGCATATGACGGCGGAGATGGAGAACTTCGGTGAAAAGCCGGACATGAAGCAAGCGTTGATCGATCTCGGTGTCGAGTACGGCCTGGTGACGGATTACACCTCCATGGTCGTGATGCGCGAGGAGCAGTTCGCCGCGCGCGGTATCGAGCAACGCAATGCCAAACGCCGCGCGGTGGAAACCGCGGCGCAGAGCAACCGCGCGCAACAGGCGGTGCAACCGAGCCGGGTGGACAACGCGCGACCGATGTTTTCCTCCGGCCGCTCCAGCCACTCGAGAGGCGGTGGCGCACTCGGCCCGTTGGGCATGGCGGCGTTGATTCCGTTAGTTGTGCTGTTGCGCAGGCGCCGTACGCACTGACAACCGTAAGCAAGATTTTCGGCCGGGGCTGCGCATGGCGGTCCCAGCCGATCTTTTCTATTCCCATCGCTGCGCTTCGCCGGCTGCGTCACCCTATACCCAATCCCCGTCGTCGCGGTGCAGACGTAGACAACCGGTCAGCTCGCTGATGCGCGCAAGGTCGTGGTCGTCGAGATAGGCGATCAGCCCGGCGTTTATCTCTGCACATACCAGCGGCTCGTAGAACAAACCGGTGC
>JBPCXK010000302.1:0-9725 GCA_051008635.1 Gammaproteobacteria bacterium | reverse complement strand
CTGCTTCCATCGCCGCCTGGGCGAGCCGGTCACGTTGCTCAGCAGTGTCCACCGCGCCCCTTAGCGTAAGCGTCAGGCCGTCGACTTCGAGCGAGCCGTGCGTTACGTCTTTCAACAGCGGCCCAAGCGTGAGAACCGGTGCTACCCACGGCAGATTGCTCACGTGCCTGTCCGGAACGAGCCGATCGATGACGCTGCCGGCCCCGAAGGTCGCCGCGGCCGCGGCCAGAGCGGCATCCGCGCTCGCCTGATCGGGGACACTGCCGCGTAGCGTCGTGCGTTCGCCCGAGAAAATGCTGAATCTGGGGGGTGTCAGGCTGGCGCCGGGAGTGGTTTGCGTGGCGCGTGCGGCCAGCGCCGGCCCGACGACCGCCAACCGATTGTCGACCGAGCTCACGCCCGACAGGCCAACCACTTCTTCGCCAGCCTGTTGTTTTGCCTGCTCGCTGGGAACTGTGCCGACCAGCTTTACACTACGGCCGTTGGCCGTTACTTGCGCGTAATTGACGTCGGCGGAGCTCGCGTGCAACGTTTCCAGCGAGCGGCTGTGGATATCACGTTCGATCTTGCCGACATGACCCCACAGGCAGAAGACAGATACGAGCAACAAAATCAGCGAGCCGAAAATGATGAGATTCCGTCTCCTGCTCTCCAATTCCATGTCGCTCATCGCGGTTCCCTATTCTTGTAAGGTTACGGTTGCGGAGGTTTTTCGGGGCTAGCCGACCATGCGACGGTACCCATGTCAAAATGATTATCGTCGCCCCGCTTTTTTGATGGCTTCTTTAAAGGATAATACGACAGGTCTTTCGGGAAAACACCCACTCGCGCGCGGCGGCGCCATGCTCGGTTGGGAAGCCGAATGTGTCAATTTTCTTTTACATCGACGTTCCCAACGACATACCCCGGACGACCTTGCCGGCGTTGTGATTGCCCGATGTGTAACCGGAAATAGGGAAAGTGTTTGACCTGAGAACGTTAGCCACGGCGGCGGTTCCCGTCCGCGGCATCCTCGCTGCGTTGCTGCTCGCGGGCTGTGCCCACCACGGGCAGCAGCATGCCCACACGCCTGCGTTCAGTCCTGCAACCGCCGCGCAGTGTCGCGAGTTCCTGGCTGCTGTGGATCGGCTCGTGGACGCTGAAGGGGTTCGAGACACCGAGGCCACCCGCGTACCGGGTTTCCCATACGCGCGCGCCGACCGCTTTCTGGTTTCGCTCCGCGACACGGTCGACCTCCACGGCGCGGCGCTTGATACCTGGGTCGATCGTCTGCGGAACCTGGATCTGCGCGCGCGACGTCACGAAATCAGCAATTTGCCGGCATCGGCAGTGAACGCCGCTAAGCACAGGCTACTCGGCTCGGTGGAGCATTGCGGCGTCGTGCTGTCACGGGCCGACCTTGCCGACACGCAAGCTGTCTCGAAGCTATTCGCGGCAGTGCGTGTTGCGCCGGACTATCAGATGTGGAAACGCGTACTGGGTTTGTATCCGCTCACTGGTCTGGGCGTGTTGCTGGGTGTGCATAATCTGCGTGGGGAGATTCGCAAAACCTTTGCCACTCCCGTGGATGAGCTCGCACAGTTCGGCAGGCGCCGCGCATACGGGCCGCCGCCAACTGCGCAGATGTTATCGTTCAATGACATTGCGCAGCTGCTGAGCGACAGTGCTGCCCATCCGATTGGCATTCCCGAGCCAAACGAGGCGCAGCGCAGGCGATTGTTCGACGCTTTTGCTCCGCTGTGGCGGGTCGACGTTGTCAGCGATGACGACCGGATCGGTCGGCCGGTGTGGGGAGAGGGCTCAGCGCCCGAGATCGACGTTGCCGAGGCCCACTCATACCGGCGCATTTCTCATACCTGGTTCGGCGGCGAAATTTTGCTGCAACTAAACTATCAGATCTGGTTTCCGGCACGCACAGTCACGGGCGCCTTCGACATGCTCGGCGGTCACATCGACGGCATAATCTGGCGTGTGACGCTGGGGACGAATGGTCGGCCACTCATATATGACGCCATGCACAATTGCGGCTGTTATCATATGTTTTTCCCGACCGATAACCTGCGCCTTAAACGGCGGCCGTGGGCATTCGAGGAGCCGTTGCTGGTCGCGGCCGCGGCGCCACCGCTCACAGAGGGCGAACGTATCGTCATCGACGTGGCTAACATCAGCCATTATCTGCAACACGTCGATACCGTGCGCGACTATCTGGTGGATGAGCATTACGTCCCGGCGAACTACGACTCGTTGCGCGCACTGCCGCTCCCCGACGCCGGCACACGAAGCCTGTTCCAGCCAGACGGCATCGTGCCCGGTACGCAGCGCGGTGAGCGGTGGATTCTGTGGCCGATGGGTGTGCGGGCGCCAGGTGCGATGCGCCAGTGGGGGCATCATGCGACCGCATTCGTCGGTCGACGCCATTTCGACGACCCTTATCTGTTCGAGCGTTACTTCGAGGCAGTTGAATAGTGCCCGGCTGAGCCCGTGCACATCAACGTGATAGGCCAAGGTATGCCCGGCGCGCGCACGAGCGTGCCCTCGGGATCGTAGCGGTCGATCAGCTTCGACCAGATCGCGTCTTCGGGGGTGCTGAATACGAGGCCGGGCTCTGGCCCGTGCACAAACCAGTCTCCGCGAACCAACTCGCTGGCCAATTGACCTCGCGACCAGGCCGCGTAGCCGTAGTACACACGCAGCTCATTGGTCGGGAGCTTGCGGGTCAGGGCGTCTTTTAGCGTTTCAAGGTTGCCGCTCAAGTAGAGTCCATCCAGCAGGTGCTCGGTGTCTTTCGGCGGGTCGTTGCTTAGCTGGATCAATTTCAGCTCATCGGTGGCCACGGGTCCGCCGAAGTGCAGCTTGTGTTTGTTTTCGTTGAGCGACTCCAGTTCCGGCAGTACATAGTGCAGCCTGGTGTCGGACGGCCGGTTGAGTATGAAGCCAGCGCTGAAGCCGCCGACGTGCTCGGTGATCAAGACCACGGTGCGGTGGAAGCGAGGATCGGGCAGTCCGCGACGGGCGACCAGAAGTGTGCCGGTCTTGATTGATTGATCCGTGGCAGCCGGGAGATTCTGATCGGCGTTGCCAGGCGAAATCCAGATCAGCGCGGCCGACATCGCGGCTGCGCACGTCAATGCCCCCCGTACACACACCGATCTCGTCACGACGTCAAAAGCGTTTGTATTTGCGATGATGATGACGGTAATGATGGTGGCGGGGGTAAAACGGATAACCGTACGAAAACCCGTAGTGGTAAGGATAGTAAGGGTGACCGTAGCCGTAGGCCCGCTTCGGCTGCGGTTCCCAGAGGTAGTGGGAATCGACCTGAACCAGAGGGTAAGTGTACGGATAGTCGCCTATGGTCCTTGATTGCTTGCCTTCGATAGTACCCGAGACCGTGAGTTGGCGGTCTTTGGCGTAGACAGCGGGATCGAGAAAGCCCTCGACCACCGCCAGGAACCGCCCGTCGCTGTGGTCCGAGTATTTGGGTCGTCCGCTGCGGTTGAGGTCCCGCGCGACAATCTCCACCCAGGTTTCATTCTCGCGGTTTTCTACGCCGGCGATAGAACCGCCCCACCGCACTTGCTCGCCCTCATAGGCTTGTGCGTCGACCAGCACTTCCGCCACCTGTGGGCTGGTAGCCGGCACCGACTTGATGGACGGTGGGATGGTGCTTGCGCAGCCAGCCGCAAACGTCAAGAGCAGCGAACCAAATACAACTTTTCCAATCGTCTGAACATTCATAAAGCTTACCTGCCGAACAAATTCCCGTAGCGCCGAACTTTGGTCTGTTTTTAGACCGCCACCCGAAGGTTTGTATCCCGCACGCAAAGCGCTACGATCGCGTTTCATAAGCGGAAGCTATCATATCAACAGTCAGCGGTGAATCTTGCTTATGGTCTGGCCCGGCTGAAATGTCAGCCCGGTTCGGTTAAGGTACGCGTCCCTGAGCTTTCGGCCTTGCACGGCGAAACAAACCATGCCCCATCGCGACTGGATTGCCCCGTCGATTTTGTCCGCCGATTTCGCCCGCCTGGGCAAGGAGGTGAACGATGTACTCGCCGCGGGCGCCGACATCGTGCATTTCGATGTCATGGATAATCATTATGTCCCGAATCTGACAATCGGCCCCCTGGTGTGCGAGGCCTTGCGCAAGCACGGTATCGAAGCGCCGATCGACGTACATCTGATGGTCAAACCGGTCGACCGGATCATTCCCGATTTTGCCAGGGCCGGTGCGAGTTGCATTACGTTTCATCCGGAGGCCAGCGAGCACGTCGACCGCAGCCTGCAACTGGTTCGCGATCACGGTTGCAAGAGCGGTCTCGTATTCAATCCCGCCACACCGCTCGCCTATCTGGATCACGTCTGGGATAAGCTCGACATGGTGCTGCTGATGTCGGTGAACCCCGGTTTTGGCGGGCAGAGCTTCATCCCAGCGACGCTGGATAAGCTGCGCGAGGCGCGTACCAGGATCGACGCCAGCGGGCTCGACATCCGGCTCGAGGTCGACGGCGGCGTCAAGACGAACAACATCCGGCAGATCAAAGAGGCGGGGGCGGATACATTTGTTGCGGGCTCGGCCATTTTCAATACGGACGACTACCACACAACCATCGCCGCCATGCGGGCAGAGCTCGAAAAAGCAAATGTTGGCGCTGCGTAAACCGATGTCGACGGCACGCTCGTAGACAGCGTGCCAGACCTCGCCTTGTGCGTGGACGAGCACGATGGTGTCGCTAAGCACTGTTGTCCGCCGTGTTGTTTTGAAACCTTTGAACTGGAATGAGCTGAATGAGCCCCGAACAATTTGCGCAACTCAAGCAGGCTGGCTGCACCAGAATTCCGCTGGTTCGTGAAGTCCTCGCCGATCTCGACACCCCGCTAAGCACCTATCTCAAGCTTGCCGACGCGCCCAACTCGTATCTGTTCGAGTCGGTGCATGGCGGCGAGAAGTGGGGCCGTTACTCCATCATCGGTTTACCTTGCCGCACGGTCGTCAAGGTCAACCAGCACACCATCGCGTTGTGGCGCGACGGCAAGCCCCTTGAGGAGACCGTAGTCAACGACCCGCTCGCGTGGATAGCCGAATACCACGCGCGCTTCGCGACGCCCGAGCTCGACGATCTCCCGCGCTTTACCGGCGGACTGGTCGGTTATTTCGGTTACGACACCATTCGCTACATCGAATCGCGTCTGGCGAGTTTCGACAAGCCGGATGCATTGGGCACGCCGGATGTCTTGCTCATGGTGTCGGAAGAGGTCGTCGTGTTCGACAACCTGCGCGGCACATCGTATCTCATTGTGCACGTCGATCCGAGCGCGCCAGACGCGCTGGCCACGGGTGAGGCGCGGCTGTCAGCGCTGGAGGCGAAACTCAAGGACAGCGCGCCCGTGTACCGGGGCACGGGTCAGGCGCGCAAGATAGGCGAGCAGGATTTCAGGTCTGGTTTCACGGAGAAGGCTTACAAGGAAGCCATCGGCAAGATCCGGCAATACATCATCGATGGCGACGTCATGCAGGTCGTGCCTTCCCAACGTCTGAGTATTCCGTTCGCGGCGCGTCCGCTGGATTTGTACCGCGCGCTGCGGCGGCTGAACCCGTCTCCTTACATGTACTATCTCGATCTCGGCGATTTCCACATCGTCGGTTCTTCACCGGAGATTCTCGTCCGGCTGGAAGGCGACGAGGTCACGGTGCGGCCGATCGCCGGCACCCGTCCACGTGGCGCCGACCCCGCCGCCGACGAGGCGTTGGAGCGCGAATTGCTTGCCGACCCCAAAGAGCTGGCCGAGCACCTCATGCTCATCGATCTCGGCCGCAACGACGCCGGACGCGTATGCCACACCGGCAGTGTGAAAGTGACTGAGAAAATGGTGATCGAGCGCTACTCGCACGTCATGCATATCGTCTCCAACGTCAACGGCAAACTGTTGCCGGATATGAATGCGATGGATGTGCTGCGCGCAACGTTTCCAGCCGGCACGGTTTCCGGAGCGCCAAAGATCCGCGCGATGGAAATCATCGACGAGTTCGAGCCGGTCAAGCGCGGCGTCTACTCAGGCGCCGTAGGCTACTGGTCCTGGGCCGGCAACATGGATACCGCGATCGCCATCCGCACCGCCGTCATCAAGGACCGTGAGTTACATATTCAGGCCGGCGGCGGGATCGTCTACGACTCGGTGCCGGACGACGAATGGAACGAGACCATGAACAAGGCGAGGGCCATCTTTCGCGCCGCCGCCGAGGCAGCAGCCGGGCTGGACTGCGCGCCAGCCAGGTAGCGTGGTCATGATTTTAATGATCGACAACTACGACTCGTTCACTTACAACCTCGTGCAGTATCTCGGTGAGCTGGGGGCGCAGGTCGAGGTAGTCCGTAACGACGCGATCACGGTCGATGAGATTGCTGCCATGCGGCCGGAAAAGATCGTGATCTCGCCTGGACCCTGCACGCCCGATGAGGCGGGTATCTCGGTCGCCGTGGCTGAGCGTTTCGCGGGCGAGATTCCGATACTCGGTGTTTGTCTTGGGCATCAGAGCATCGCTCAGGCATTCGGCGGCGAGATCGTGCACGCTGGCGAGATCATGCACGGCAAGACATCGATGATTCATCACGACGGCCGGGGCGTGTTCGCCGATCTCGAGTCACCTTACGAGGCGACCCGGTATCATTCACTGGCAATCGGCAAGACGTCGTTACCCGATTGTTTCGACCTGAGCGCGTGGACGCAGAACGCAAACGGAAGCGTGGACGAGATCATGGGCGTGCGGCACAAGGAGTTCGCTGTGGAGGGTGTGCAGTTTCATCCGGAGTCCATCATGACGGAACATGGGCACAAGTTGTTGCAGAATTTTTTGGGGGAGGGCTAACAACAATGAACATCCAGCAAGCCATCGCTGCCGTCATCGACGGCAAAAACCTGAACGCCGAAGACATGACCGCCGTCATGCGCGCGATCATGACAGGAGAGGCGACGCCGTCGCAGATCGGCGGCTTTCTCGTGGGTCTGCGCGTAAAAGGGGAGACCGCTGAAGAGATCGCCGCTGCGGCCGCGGTGATGCGCGGGCTTGCAACGAAGGTTAATGTAGGCCCCGAACATCTGGTCGACACCTGTGGCACCGGCGGTGATGGCGCGGAAACCTTCAATATCTCTACCGCCAGCGCGCTGGTCACGGCCGCAGCGGGTGGTCGCGTTGCCAAGCATGGCAATCGCTCCGTCTCGAGCAAGTCGGGCAGCGCCGACGTGCTCGAAGCTGCCGGTGTGAAGCTGGATTTGGGCCCCGAGCAGGTCGGGCGCTGCATCGAGGCGGTCGGTTTTGGCTTTTTGTTCGCGCCGGCGCATCACGGCGCGATGAAGCATGCCATCGGCCCGCGCCGGGAGATGGCGGTGCGAACGATCTTTAATCTGCTCGGGCCGCTGACAAACCCGGCGGGCGCACCGAACCAGGTGATCGGTGTATTCAGCGAACACTGGGTCGTGCCCATGGCCGAAGTGCTCGGCAGGCTCGGCAGCAATCACGTGTTCGTCGTGCACGCCGAAGACGGCCTGGACGAGATCAGCATAGGCGCGCCGACCGTCGTTGCGGAGCTTCGCGACGGCGAGGTAAGGAGCTATCGCATCGCTCCCGAAGACTTCGGTCTCGAGCGTGGCGACATCGCGAGCCTCAAGGTCGAATCCGCGCAAGACAGCCTGGCGACCGTGAAGCGCGCGCTCAACAACGAATCGGGCCCAGCTCGTGACGTCGTGCTGCTCAACAGCGGCGCCGCGATTTGCGCCGCCGGTCTCGCCGATGATCTGCAAGGCGGCGTCCAGCGCGCGCGCGACGCCATTGCCCCAGGCGCGGCGGCGAGTACGCTCGACCGTCTCGTCGCGCTGTCACAATCGATGTAGCGGGTTGCTGGCTGACATTCTCACTGAAATACTCGAGCACAAGCGCGAGCAGGTGAAAGCGCGCGCGGCGCGATTTTCGCTGGAAGCGCTCAAGGAACGTTCGAAAGACATGGATCCGGCCAGGGGGTTTGCGGACCTGGTGACCAGCCGTATCAAGGCGCAGCGTCCGGCGGTGATCGCGGAAATCAAAAAGGCCTCGCCGAGCAAGGGTGTGATCCGCGAGGATTTCAACGCGCAGACGATCGCGCACAGCTATCAGCTCGGCGGGGCCACGTGTCTGTCCGTGCTAACGGACAGCAGATTTTTCCAGGGGTCGGAGTCATATCTGAAACTCGCGCGCATGAGCTGCGCGCTGCCCGTGCTACGCAAGGACTTCATTGTCGATCCCTATCAGGTGTACGAATCGCGTGCGCTCGGTGCCGATTGTATTCTGCTGATAGTCGCGGCGCTTGAAGACGAGCAAATGCATGAATTGAGCGGACTGGCAACGGAAAACGGTATGGACGTGCTCGTCGAGGTGCACGATGCAGCGGAGCTCGAACGCGCACTCCGGCTTGAAGACTGTCTGCTCGGTATCAACAACCGCAATCTTAAAACCTTCGAGACCTCACTCGAAACAACGCTGAACCTGCTGCCGCAGATTCCCGCCGGCCGCGCAGTGATTACTGAAAGCGGCATTCACACGCGGGAGGACATCGCGTTGATGCGCGACAACGGCGTGTACGGGTTTTTGATTGGTGAGGAATTTATGCGTGCTGACGATCCGGGGGGGCGTTTGGGGGAGATGTTTGGGGGGTAGGCTTCGCAATCATGCCATATCAGCAGACTTTACCGGACAGCAGTGACATCTTCTATTTCAGTTTCAAAATGCGATTTCCAATTTTGATCTACAGGCATTGTCCCCCGAAAAACCCACCGGCCTTCAGTAGTTTTGGGGTAGGTCACCCAGCTCCATTGAAAATAGAACTTACCAAATAACTCATAAGACCCCATGAACTCTTGTTCTAAAGCGATAAATAGTTCGTTAGCTCGAATATCGGAAATTAGCTCTTCCCAAAAATCAAGAAACCTACCAACTTCAGATACTTCTCCAAAATATTTATGACTCAACCCAAATGTTACAATATAGCCCGCTCTACAAGGATATTCTGGAGCATGAAATATACCTTTCCATATAGAGAAATCACTTTTATAAGGCTCATCTGGTAACAATTCTATTTTTTCTAGAAGTGCGTTTCTTTGTGAACCATCACGACAGAGAATATGGCCGCTCGCCCATGCCACATTTGCCATTTGTTACTCCTCTGGCTGAAAAATCAAGGGGTCAGACTCGTTGAAAATCAAGGGGTCAGACTCGTTGATCCTGGGCAATCTTCTGATACTCCGTTGATTTGCGATCCCTCCATGGTCACTGGAGGTGACCGGTCCGCGCAGTTGCGGGATCTGCGCTCGGACAATTGGCGATAACTCGCCGGCCTTTCAGGTCCTATGGCTTGATGCGAAACCGCCCACGCCCGTTGATTCGGTATACCTCGAAGTCGCGCCGGTCCGTGCTGAAAACCATGTTGGTGCCGAGTTCCTCCGCGAGCACGACCAGCGTAGAGTCGGCGTAGTCCATCGGCAGGTCGGCGTACTTGTCGATCGATTCTCGTGACCGCCGCAGGGCGCTCGTCGAAGATGGCACCAGCAGCGCACCACCGGCGAGAAAGAAATCAAGGCAGACCTGCTGTCCGCCATACATTCGCCCGAGCAGGTGCATTGCCTCCGTGAGCACGGCCTCGGTGCTGACGACCGGCCCATCCCAAGACTCGAAGAAGCGCTGGAACTGTTTGTGC
>JBPCXK010000301.1:0-3054 GCA_051008635.1 Gammaproteobacteria bacterium | reverse complement strand
GGCTGAACCGATGCCGGCCTCATTTGAAAACACAGCGCGCTGGAAACCGATGATCATCGCGCCGAGCGCGCCGCCGGCAACGCCTTCCCCTGTAAATGCGCCGGAGAATATATTGGAGATCGCCTGCGGAATGGTATGGGCGTTCATCACAATCACAATAATTGCAAACAGACAATAGAATATCGCCATGAACGGGACAATCTTCTCGGTCACTCTCGCAATCGACTTGATACCGCCGACGATAACCATGAAAACGATACCCGCCAGAATCAGCCCGACCAGCCAACCCAAGCCATCCAATCCACCACCCGCGACATTGTTGAGCTGCACATAGGCCTGATTGGATTGGAACATATTGCCAATACCCAGGGCGCCAACAAAAATGCCGATGGCATAGAAAGCCCCCATAAACTTTCCGAACCCTCCCATGCCGCGGTCGGACAATCCTTTTCTGAGGTAATACATAGGGCCACCGGAGACGTGGCCGTCTTCGAACTCATTGCGGTACTTGACGCCCAGCGTACATTCGACAAATTTCGTCGACATGCCCAGGAAACCGGCCAGAATCAACCAGAACGTGGCGCCTGGCCCGCCGACCGTTACCGCGACTGCGACGCCGCCGATGTTACCGATGCCGACTGTGCCTGAGACCGCTGTGGCCAGCGCCTGAAAGTGCGACACCTCACCGTGACTACTGGGATCGGCGTAATCCCCTCTTACGAGCTCGATCGCATGCTTGAAGCCACGAAGATTGATAAAGCCCATATAGAACGTGAAAAACACTGCCCCGGCGACCAGCCATAAGACGACCACTGGCAATTGCGCGCCAAACACCGGGATTTTAAAGAAGACAATTTGACCGATTAATGTCGCTACGGGCGCTGTCGCGGCGTTAATAGCCTCGTCGATTCCTGCATAGGCGTTCGTCAACGGAACAATCATCAAACCAAATACAAATAATAGACGGCTCATTATGTTCTCCTCACTTAGCGTGAATTTATTAGTCGGAGCCAACGCAATGGGTGGGCAAATCTACGGCACGACCGTTACAGGTACTGAAGATGTCTGAACCAGCGCGGCGGTAACACTACCGAAAATCATCGAGTGCACACGCGACTCGCCGAGCTTACCGATATATATCTGGGAAACCTTATGTTCCCCGGCGAGCGCTACAAGCGTTTCGGCAATTTTTCCGTGACGTACAACTGTTTCGACAGACAAACCAGAACCTGCGAGTGAGGAAGCTTCAGGCTGCAGAACGGAATCGTTGGCCCGTTGAATTTCGGATTCACGACGTTTATGCCGTTCAGCGAGCTCCTGTGGAGTATGAAAGCTATACGGCGTCCAGTCGATAACATAAGCTAACACAAGATCTGCCTTTGTGAGATTCGCATGCCCGACAGCGCACTTTAAAGCACGCTTGCCACCTTCACTGCCATCTAACGCGACCAATATTTTGCTGGACATTGTTCACCTCCTATTTCTGATTTAGCGGCCTGACGTTTGGTGAAACTCTCTATCGATTTTGCTTCGCCATCCTCGACATTCCCGATGCTGAAACGGCGCCTGGAGACTCCAGAAACGCTCCATTTCACGGGCTACCTCATGTGCGGCGCGCGTGTGTCGTCAATCACCGTCACGCGGTGCATCAGCGGCGATCTGGTAGATAGTCCGCGACAGCGTAATGCTGGGTGACCCGATTGTCCCATATGGCAATCGTTCTTGCCTGCCAGTGATACCGCACCTGAAAGTCCGGCTGATTGAGATGATCGAAAAGATATTCGAGCAGGCGCTGGCTGTCTCCGCTCGACATGCCGAGCACTGATACGCGTAGATCTACATTTGTGACGCCCTGCTACGGGCGGATGTACAAGTAGCCCTGGGCCTGAAGCTCCGCAATACGGACAACTCCGCCCTGGTCGACACGAACAAAACCCGGGATCAGTTCATCGATTTCCACGGCCTGTGCACGCATCGTGTTTCCGCAAGCGTTGAGCTCGACGCCCTCCCCTTGCAGTTCGGTCGCCAGCTTGCGAACCCTGTCGGTCACCTGTATGTCGTGGAATTCTTTCAGCGCCGGACCGTGCACGACCAGCGCCAATTTGACGTTTTCCGGACCGCCGACCCCTTTGATATGGTTTTTGATGTTGTTCAGCGCAAACTGCACCTTGTCCACGTCAGAAACGTGGTACACAACCTTTAACTTGTCATTTCCTGCCGACGCCACGGTGATCGCCGTAATGGCAATGAAAACTGTGGCAATCAACGACGAAGCTACTACTCGAGTCTTAAACATTTCACGTCTCCAGGGAGTGTGAGCACCTTTGCTTTCGGGATGTCCTGCCGCAGGTTATCACGCCACAGAGCGAGCCGGGTACCGCGCAAAAGCGCGAAGGTGCGGACACGCAAACCATGTCGTTTGGCGCCTTTGGGCGGCGTTTCGATCTGATACTTCAATCGAACGACCGCCTCGTCGCGAAGCTGCCGGCCGGACAGTTGCCCAAGTGGCTACGGTTGTTACGGGGAAGGTCGCGAGCGGGGGGGGCTCATGGGTGCGTTTGAGCTACGCCGGGCACGCGCCTACGCTCCCCTCCTCCTCGCAACACTCTCCGCGGTCAAACACAGAATCTCAAACATCAGGTTGGCCGCGTTGAGGGCCGTCATCCCGCTTTGGTCCAGCGGTGGCGCCACCTCACAAACGTCGCCGCCAATCACGTCGAGCCCGCGCAGCTTGCGCAGAATCATTTGCATGTCGCGCATCATGATGCCGCCGGGTTCGGGCGCGCCGGTCCCAGGCATGCACGTCGGGTCGAGCCCATCCACGTCTATCGTGATGTAAACGGCCCTGTCGCCCACCGTTTCTTTGATGACCTCGATCACGCCCTTGCGGCCCAGCTCCTCGAAGTCGTCCATCGTCACGACGCGCATGCCCATATCGTACGCGCCCTGAATATCGTCGTCCGCATAGCGCGTGCCACGCAGGCCGAGCTGTATCGAGCGTTGTGCGTCCTGCAAACCCTCTTCGACGGTGCGTCGAAACGCAGTCGCATGATT